>JAQVQN010000262.1 GCA_028701555.1 Kiritimatiellia bacterium
TCAGAACGTCGTGAGACAGTTCGGTCCTTATCCTCTGCGGGCGCAGGAGAATTGAGGGGAACATTCCCTAGTACGAGAGGACCGGGAATGACCGGCCGATGGTGTTCCGGTTGTCGCGCCAGCGGCATTGCCGGGTAGCTACGCCGGGAACGGATAAGCGCTGAAAGCATCTAAGCGCCAAGCCTCCCCCAAGACAAGTTCTCCCATCCCGCGCGAGCGGGACTGAAGGCCGGTCGGAGACCACGACCTCGATAGGGCGGGCGTGCAAGCGCGGCGACGCGCTCAGCGGACCGCTACTAATCAGCCGTGAGGCTTGGCCGTTTTAAACCCCCCGCCGCGAGAGCGGCGGGAAGGCGCCGCGAGGGCGCCGGAGAGTCGCGGGAGCGTTGCCGCCCCGCCTTGACCCAGACTGTGCGTTGGCTTTATTTCCGGGCTAGCCCGGAGACGCCTTTTTCCGGCGGCCACAGAGGGGAGGAAACACCCGTTCCCATTCCGAACACGGAAGTGAAGGGCCCCATCGCCGAGGGTACTGCAGGATGCGCCTGTGGGAGAGTAGGACGCCGCCGGGAATTTATTTCCCAGGGCCGCGAGTCTCAATGACTCGCGGCCCTTTTTTTTGAATTTGGTTGCGGGCGATTGCCAGCATTAGGGATATGCCGATGAATAAAGAATGTCACACAGTGTTGATCGCCGCTGCGGCGCTTGTCATGTCTTGCCCTGGCGTCGTGCATGCCGATGAGGCCGATGTTGGTATAAGCAGCGGTAATGTCGGGCTGCGGCCCCTGCCACGGACTAAAGCAATAGACCACAGCCACAACCACGGCGGCTCTTGGGCGGGTACCCCGACCTTTGAGGAGCAGCATGGCAAATACCCCTTTGTGGCCGAGCATCTGGATGTTGTCAAGGATTGGCTGGAAGGCGATTTCAAGACCAAGCGAATGTTTTTTGAGTGGTACTGGGGGCTTAGTGAGGCGCGCGATGATCTCGACCCGGAAAAGAACGCGCTCGTGAAGGAGATACGGAAATGGGAGACTCGCGGGGGCGTGATTGAGCATATCCTGATCTGCCGCGAGTACAGGCTGGCGATTCATCATGGGCATGCAGAAGCCAAGCCGGGCCCCTTCAAAGAAGACACCCGCATGCTCTTCGCGGAAGATGTGGACAATATCCGGGCGCTTTTCCGCCAAGCCCATGCCAAGGGTTTACTCAAGTCCGCCGACTACAAGCTGATCCAAATGGTGGAGAATCCGTCTTTTTTCGCAGAGGATCCCCGGGCGCGGGCGATCATTGCGAAGATGGACGGCGTCGCGTACGAAGCGCACCAATTCAACCGGCACTGGCCGCTTGAAACCGGATGGTCGAAACCGGCGCCGGTCGTGCGCGGCGCACAGTGGGCGCTGGACCAGGGCAAGGAGTACATCTTCTATTACGGCCCAATCATCTGGAAATCAGAACAGTACTACGAGTTCATCGAACGTGACTGGCTCTACAAGTACTGGAAGGCCGGGCTGCCGAAGCATCACCCGCGCATGCACTACTACCTGAACACTTTTCCGCACGCGCATGGCCGCGGACGTCCGGTAGGGCCGGAGTCCGACCCCCATTCTGTATTGGGTTTGACGAAGTGGCTGATTGAAGAAATCAAGATGAAGCCTTAGCACAAGAGCGAGGCCAAATTCAAAATTTATGTTATGTTACGCAAGATAGTTGCGCTGACGGCGAAATAAAAAGTCAAAATCAGAACTGCTGGGGTTGACTGCAATGGCCTTTTTTTAGTATTTTAATGTTGTTCTTTGGAAAGAGGTAGGTTATGGCCAAATCTGATGCTTTTGTAGAGACATCAAAAAAACGTTTTGAGGTTGCTGACGCCAGTGAGGTAAAGTTGGGGTTGGGGGGTAATTTCAAGGCGGAGCAGATCGGCGTTTTGGGTATTAACTCCGGGCAGCTCTAGTGATTCACTTGGCTGCTTGATGTTAATGGTGTGATCAATGTCTGCCGAAATAGCTAAATTTTGCTTGGCGGATATAAATTTTACGTTTTCGTCTCTGCCGATAGATGCCTTTAATGAGTATTTTCTTCCTTTCCTGTCCCCAGAGTCCTGTCTGGCGGAAACCTGTTTTGTAGAAGTGGCTGGCGTTTCGTCGGCTTTGCAGGGTTTGCGGGCCGAGGGCGCGTGGAATTTTTCGCATGCTGGCGGACGGTCGTGTCTTGCCGGCGCCAATGCTGAAGGTGTGGTGATGTGGCGTCTGACTGGCGATGCGCCATACAGCCGAATCCGCTTCGAGTGGCATCCCACGGCTTTCGAGCAGATGTACCGCAATGAGGAGTATGGCACTTATGGGATTGTAGTGCTGATGGCATTGGTTTTGCGGCTGTTGTCTTTGGGCGGTTTGGTCATGCACGGTTCCGCCCAGGTTCTGGACGGCGCGGGCATCATCTGCACCGGGCCGTCCGGCAAGGGCAAGAGCACGCTGTCCCGGCTGTTTGACGCTGAAGGTGTGCCGGTTTTGACCGATGAGCGTCCACTTGTTCGTCCGGTTGCCGAGCACGGTCAATCCGGGTTTCGTGTTTACGGATCGCCCTGGCCCAGTTCTGGAGGTTTTGCGTCCAGCGCTTCTGCTCCTTTACGCAAGCTGTACTTTCTGGAGCACGGCGCGGAAACAACGATTGAGCCTTTGAGCCGTCGCGCGGCGGTCGTACGTTTATTGGATGTCGCGATGGTGCCATGGATCGATACGGCTTTCTTTGACCCTCTGATCGAGACTTTGGAGGATATCATAGATAAAGTGCCGTATGCGGTGCTGCGTTTCCGTCCGGATATCTCGGCTGTTGAGGCGGTCAGGCGTGACATCGCGCGCACCTGAGCAGGTGCGGAAAAGAAAGACGAAAACGGAAAGGGGTTTGAAGATGCTTTTCAAAGATTGTTTGCGAGGGACGCAACTGATCAAAGCCGTATTGCTTGCCGCTTTGTTTCCGTCGGTGTCGTGCGCGTTGATTGAATCGCCTTTCGGTTTGGAGGTAGGTGTTGAGACGCTTGAGGGCGTGGAAGCTGAGGTGCGTGTTGCGGTGACTATTCCGACCGCGCATTTGGTTTATGCCGAGGCTTTCAAAGTTGCTGACGGCAAGGGTGCGGGCTTGGAGCCGGTCACTCTGCCCAAGGCGGATCGCAAGGATGATCCTGCGGCCCCGGGGCATGAGGTTGAGGTTTATAGCCGGTCTTTCGAATCGGTCTGGCGGTGGAGATCACCGGGGCCGGATGCGGTTCTGCGCGTCTCTTTGCAAGGTTGTGACGATAAGGTGTGTTTCATGCCGGAAGAGCATCTGTTCGGTTTAGACCTTGCGGCCGGGACTTTGGTGGCGTTAAAGACGGGACAGGCATCTGACCCGGCGGTGGAGGCGGGGTGGGCTGGAGGGCTCGCGTTCCACACGGGTGGCGGATATATGGGCGCGGGCGATTTTTTGTCCTTTCTGGACCAGTCGGACGGCGGTGCTGCGCTGCATGGTGACGGAGGTCGGGGACTTGCTGGTTTCCTGCGTGATCCGGTGGCTTTTTTCCAGAGGCACGGACTGGCCCTGACCCTGTTGCTGGTACTTTTAGGCGGGATTTTATTGAACCTGACTCCCTGCGTTTTGCCAATGATGCCGATCAATCTGGCGATTATCGGCGCTGGGGCTGGCACACGCGGTCGCGGCTTTGTGCTGGGGGGTGCCTATGGCGGGGGTATCGTGCTGGTATACGGCGGCCTGGGCTGGCTGATCCTGCGCAGCGGGCTGTTTTTCGGCGCGCTTCAATCGTCACCTTGGTTCAGTCTGGCCGTGGCGCTGGTTTTTGCCGTCTTGTCTTTGGCTCTTTTCGACGTGCTGGTAATAGACCTGACGCGCTTTCTGTCTATGCGCGAGAGTGGTCACAAAGGGCTTGCGGCGGCGTTCTCGGCTGGTGCCCTTTCAGCGCTGCTGGCCGGAGCGTGCGTGGCCCCGGTAGTGCTGGCGGTGCTGCTGCTGGCTGGAACGCTGTATGCGGGCGGTGCCAGCGGTGCGCAGTTTCTGCCGTTCGTTTTGGGCTTGGGAATGGCGTTGCCCTGGCCGTTGGCCGGTGCCGGGCTTTCGGTGATGCCGAACCCTGGGCAATGGATGGTGCGGGTCAAGCAGGTTTTCGGCATACTGCTGGCGGTGCTGGCCTTGTATTACTTCTATCTGGCTGCGGTGGGCTTCATGCCTGCCAGCAACATTGCGCGTGAGGGTTCGATAACGGCAGGCGACCGCGAGGCCTGGCAGGCGCGGCTGGAGCAGGC
>JAQVQN010000263.1 GCA_028701555.1 Kiritimatiellia bacterium
CATTTTTCTGTTCTCCTGTGAGGTGTAACAAAACAACCATCGCCAAAGCTGGAGCCAACAAGCAGAATCGAACTGCCGACCTCTTCCTTACCAAGGAAGTGCTCTACCAACTGAGCTATGTTGGCTACATCCATCTCCCCTACGGGGGCAAAGAACCCCTAACCCAACAAGCCCCGGGCCCGAGACCCGGAACCATCGTGCGGAAGTTCCCTAACCTTGCCAATGTCCTGCTTCCCCTTTAACCGGAAAGCCGATCCCGGTGAAAAAGGAAACCGGATAAGATTATCGAAAGCCCCCGAGTATGTCAACCCGGCACGCAAACTTTTCCTTAAGTCTCGTTGCGCCACAATGCAGGATGCCGTTTTTTTCGGTTTGGCGCCCTGATTCGCGTGAGAAATAATTTGTTTATTCAGACAGGCCTGCTGTTCCGGCCCGGGCCTGCTTGGCGAGCCCGGACTTGACCGAAACGCCTTCCACACGGCCGAGCTGGCCGGTGAACTTGCCCAGCTCGTCGGTGGTCGCCTCCACCACCAGCGTGATCACCGCGATGTGCTTCTCGCGGCACGGCAGACCCACCCGCGCCAAAATCAGACCGGAATGTTCCGATATGACTCGGTTCACCGCCTCAACGCTGTCGCGGTCTTCCAGTATTATCCCCACAAACCCGATCCGCCGCTCCATAAAACACCATCCTCACGCGCGTTTCAGCTCGGCGCTGCGCGCCGCCGCCGCCGCCAGCGTCCGGCCGACGACCTCGCGCAAATCAGACCGATCCAGCACCGCCAGGCCCGCGGCGGTCGTGCCCTTCGGAGAAGCCACCGCTTTTATGAACTCCGCCGTGTCTCGTCCAGTGTTTTGCAGGTAAATGCCCGTGCCGATCAGAGTCTGGCCGGCCAGCAGCGCAGCGGCGTCCGCAGGCAGCTTCAGCGCCCGCGCGCCCTCGATCAGCGCCCGCATGAAATAAGCCACAAAGGCCGGGCCGGAGCCGCTGAGCGCCGTCACGGCGTCGAAGTGCCTCTCGGGCAGCTCCAGCACCGCGCCCGCGCTGCCGAAAAGCCGGGCGACCAGATGCTTGTCCGCCGCCTTGGCGTTCTTGGCCGCGCAATAAACGCTCATGCCCTCCTGCGCCAGCAGTGCCAGATTGGGCATCACCCGCACCAGGCGCGGTTTGCCGCCTGCCGCCTTTTTCAGCGCCGCCAAGGTCTTGCCCGCGGCGATGGAGATCAGCAGGTGCCTCTCCGTAAGCGCGGGACGCGCCTCCCGCAGCAGCGCGTCCGCGTCCTGCGGCTTCACCGCCAGCAGCAAAACCTTGCAGGTTCTGGCCGTCTGAGCCGCGTCGTCCGTGACGATCACCCCGTATTCTTTTTCGGCAAACTTGCGGCGCGCGGCGTCGATGTCGCAGGCCGTGATGTCCCACGGCGCGCAAACGCCCGCCTCGATAGCGGCGGAAAGCACCGCCTCCGCCATCTTGCCGGCTCCGATAAAACCTATTTTCATCGTTTTCCTTTTACAGTCGCGAACGCCCAAGAACATGACCCGTTCGCTTAAAAAGAATACTGAATCGTTGTTGCCGTCTCAAGTCGTTTGTTTGCGCTGGTTACAATCGATTAGCCCGGTTAGCCCGACACGCGTGAAGCTGGAACAAGCGATGGGCAAACAGGACTAACATAGCGCTTCACTCGCCATCACCCCCATTGCATTATTCTGCCATGGCAACGGGGTCAGCCCTGAAAATAAGAAATAGGGTTGAAGCGGTCGGACGACTGTTTTAAGTTGCCGGGCATGGCGGGGAAGCTGCGAATAAAGTGCGAGGGTGCGATCTGCCATGTGACGTACCGCGGGAACGCGCGGCGGGCGATCTTCGTTCGCGACCGGGGCGTCGTGGCATTGGCACTGATGCGGCGCTGCGGGCTGACGGAAAGGGCTGCCGCAGCGGAACTGGGCCTGGGCACCGGGTCGGCGGTCAGCTTGCGGTCTCTGACGGTCTCCGGCAGAGCGGAGACGCAGAGGTTGCGCACCCGCCTGAGAATGCCCTCCGAGGAACGCACGATCAGGTCGAGCGCTTCGTCGCTGAAGGTGTTGTGGCCCAGCCGGATGCGGTCAAGCTGCTCAAAAATGAAGGCTTTGATGTCGTCCGGGGTGAGACGGTTGAGGTTGACGGAGCAGGTGATCCGGCTGCGGATATCCTCGTTGACGCCGAGCTTGAGGTTGTGCATCAGCGGTGTCTGGGCGATCAGAACGAGGTTGTGTTTCTTTACGATGAAAGCGCGGAAAATAACAATTAACGTTCTTCGAGCTACGGCGGACAAGCACATGCAAGACAGGACGGATAGCCGCGCTGACTTTTTGGAGTGCGGCGACAAAAACCGCGCTATGCGCGGGTTGCGGCACCGCTTTTCGCGGCGCCGTCAGGTCGACGCGGCTTAAGCCCCGCGCAGCTTAGTCCAAAACGCTTGCAATGTGCGCTACGGCACATTGAAGGCTTCTTATTTTGGGGTGTCTTTCTATCTTGTTGCGAGTTCCAGAGTGTCATGCACCCATGCA
The DNA here is from genome assembly GCA_028701555.1 of Kiritimatiellia bacterium. Classification (GTDB taxonomy): domain Bacteria; phylum Verrucomicrobiota; class Kiritimatiellia; order RFP12; family UBA1067; genus JAQVQN01. The sequence goes on from JAQVQN010000263.1 coordinate 2,545, forward strand.
TTCAGACTTTTGTGTTCCAATTTTGCATGCATGGCCACCGCCTTGTGAAGTTCCGGCTCAACTCGAACCACAAACTTGCCGGAGTAGGGCTTCTCTGGGGCTTCGCCTCGTTCGGCACAGAACTCAAGGTAATCATCCACGGAGTCCCGGAAAGCCTCCCGCAGCTCATGTACGGTTGCCCCCTGAAACGTGACAACATCCCGAAGGTTGATGACCTCGCCATGGAAGATTTCGGCTTCGTCATCAAACTCGACTTGCCCAATATATCCTTTGTATTCTATCATGAAATCACCTTTGCTTCTTTCAAGAACCTGCGCATCGAGCTAACTGCACCCTTGTCCGTCAACCGTTGTGGGTGAGGTCTGTGAAACACGGCCCGGACTCCACTCAGGTGTATTCGCACTCGGGAACCTCGGCCCTCCGAGATGTCACCACCCAGCGCTATAACAAGTCCTTCAATATCCTTCCACGGTATGTCCGACCGTTCCGGTGTAGCGACTATACGTTCAAGGATCTTCTGGTGTCTCGTGTTCATTGCGACAAAATAGTATCATAAGGCGATATCACGTCAACAGTCTTTATCGGGTGCGATTCAATAAAGTTGAATCGCAGAAGGAACAGGGTTCAGGGTTCAGGTGTTACGAGGCAACATTTTATGACGGTTATGCCAAACAATTGTGTGTGTCCGGTTTTGAGGGCACCACAATGGGAATCAAGATCATGCGTAAGTCAAGGTATGTCGGCATGACCCGCCTCACGAATTTACAGACAACACCCTTGCATTGCCGGTCTCTCGCAATCACGTCGTGGTCTCCGTGTGAGCTTTATATCGCTAATCGCCAATCATCTAGATCCACATCATACGGTCGAGCGAGCGGTACTGGATTGCTTCGGAGATGTGCTCCGGCCCGATGCGGTCTGAACCGGCCATGTCGGCGATGGTGCGCGCGACCTTGACGATGCGGTCATAGGCCCGCGCGCTGAAATTAAGCTCGCTCATGGCCATCTTCAGCAGCTCGGCGGCGTCATTGCTTAGCGTGCAGTATTTCTGCACTTCGCGCGTTGACATGCCCGCGTTGCAGTTCACGCGCGGCAGCCGCTTGAAACGCTCGAGCTGGATATTGCGGCATTCCGCAACGCGCTTGCGGATAACCTCCGAAGGCTCGCCGTTCGCCAGTGTGCTGAGGTCATGGTAACGCACCGGCGGAACCTCGATGTGGATGTCGATGCGGTCCAGCAGCGGGCCGGAGACCTTGTTGCGGTACGCCTGTATCTTCTGCGAGCTGCAGCGGCACTCGCGCTTGGGATCGCCGGCGTAGCCGCAGGGACAGGGATTCATGGCAGCCACCAGTATGAACTGAGAAGGGAAGTCCAGCGTGGCCACGGCGCGCGAGATGGTGACATGCCCGTCTTCCAGCGGCTGGCGCAGCACCTCCAGCACGTTGCGGTGGAACTCGGGCAGCTCGTCCAGAAACAGCACGCCGCAATGCGCAAGGCTGACCTCGCCGGGCAGCGGGTGCGTGCCGCCGCCCAGCAAACCGGCGTCCGAGATGGTGTGGTGCGGCGCGCGGAAAGGCCGGTGCAGCACCAGCGCCTGATGGCTCTTGAGCGTGCCCGCCACGCTGTGAACGCGCGTGGCCTCAAGCGCCTCATCGAGCGTCATCTCCGGCAGGATCGACGCGATGCGCCGCGCCAGCATGGTCTTGCCCGCGCCCGGGCTGCCGATCATCAGGATGT
>JAQVQN010000264.1 GCA_028701555.1 Kiritimatiellia bacterium
GATGTGTACAGGCGCAGCTTAAAATGGCCGTATGCGGTCGGCAGATCCACCTCCACCACCATCTCAATCAAACGCTCACGCTTGCGGCGGTACTGTATCAGATCCGCGATCGAAAGCATCTTGAGCTTGTGCTCGGCAGCGAACACTCGCAGGTCAGGCAATCGTGCCATGGTGCCGTCGTCCAATATAATCTCGCAGATAACCCCCGCTGGTTTCATACCCGCCAGACGCGCAAGATCCACCGCCGCCTCGGTATGGCCAGCGCGCACCAGCACTCCGCCTTCGCGCGCTTCCAGCGGGAAGACATGCCCCGGGCTCACGATCGACTGCGTGTCCGAAGTCTCAGCCACCAGCACCTGCACGGTCCGCGCGCGGTCAGCCGCGCTGATGCCGGTCGTCACGCCGGCGGCTGCGTCGACCGAACAGGTGAAAGCCGTGGCGAACTTGTCGCCGCGGTTGCGGCTTGGAGCGCGCTCCACACCCAACCGCTGCAGACTTTGCGCGGTCATAGGCACACATACCAGACCACGGGCCTTGGTGATCATGAAGTTGATCGCTTCTGGCGTAATCTTCTCGGCAGCGATGATGATGTCACCCTCGTTTTCGCGATTTTCGTCATCCGCGACAACCACCATCTCGCCTCTGCAGAAAGACTCGATACACTCTTCCACAGGATCGAAAACCGTTTCTTTGTGCATATCGTTTCCCAAAACAAAAAACCCCGGCCAAAGCAGACCGGGGCAAAGCAAACTCATTTCAGCACCTTCTAACATCCAGACTTTACTGTCGGCCACGGAATCTAACCGTGTCAGTGGCAGGCAGGAACAGCTTGCCAGTCGCGGGCTATACCGCCGGTCAGGAATTTTCCGGTTGCCCGGAATCACCTAGCCCCGAAGACGCTTAACATTTGATAATATAATGTTTCGGGTCGGTTTTGGCAAGTGCCGCTTTCAATCGATTGCGCTCATGAAGCTAACGCCCGATTGAGCAGCTCGCGCGCTTTGGCGTCACGCAATTTACGCCCTTCGCTGCCCAGCACCACTACAATCACGCGGCGTCCGTCACGTTTGACCGTCGCCACGAACGACCAGCCGGCCGCAGTTGTATACCCCGTCTTGAAGCCGTCGCATCCCGCCATGCCCTCTTTCAGAAAAGGGTTATGTGTGCGCATGTCAAAAGGTTTGTCGGTATCGGCGCGCAACTGGCGGTAGGTGGCCGAGGTGTATTTAAAAATTTCAGGATGTTTGCATAGCTCGCGAGCCAAAATCGACATGTCACGCGCGGTGGAAACATCATGTTGCTGCCCTGCCGACGGCGGCAGACCATGCACCGAGGCGAAGCGGGTATTGGCCATGCCCAGCTCGCGCGCGCGCTCGTTCATCATTTTGATAAAGGCCTCCTTGGAGCCGGCCACATGTTCTGCCAATGCCACCGTTGCATCATTTGCCGACTGTATGATCGTTGCATACAGCATGTCTTCAACGCTGAAAGTCTCACGTGGATCAAGATAAACCTGCGAACCGCCGGTTTTGGCGGCAGTCACAGACACCCCGACCATGTCACTGAGCTTGATTTTACCCGCGTCAATCCGCTCCTGAATCAGCAGCAACACCATCAGCTTTAGCGTACTGGCCGGATATCCCGGCACGTCCGGCCGCTCCTCGAAGAGCGTCTTACCGGTATCGGCGTCAATTGCAATCGCGCCGATATACGGATCCTTGGCAATGCTGGCCGCAGGCCTCTGCGCCACTGCAAACAAAGCCCCAAACACAAGAAAAACCGACAAAATGCACTGTTTTTTCATTTCTTTCACCATGCCCGCACACTCCACCTTTTCAACTCGTTATTGCATCCAGCATTTGGCCACAATAACCCCCGCCGCACACTGCCTTCAAGCATAATTGTGCAGCCCCGAGAAAAGCCTGGCAAGATTGATCCAGGTTAGCGTCAACACCACAAACAACAACCCCAGCCACAACAGAGCCGCCAAAGCCCTGTGGTTACGCAGCCCCTGCTTCAGCCGAGAATGGAAATATCCACCGTACATAAGCCATGTGGCCAAGGACCACATCTCCTTCGGATCGAAATGCCAATAGTGGCCCCAGCAGATTTTGCCCCACACTGCACCAAGCAACAGACCTGCGGTCAACAGCACAAAACCGGCCGCCGCAGTTTGCCGCACTGCCACATCTGCCGTGCGCAGATCGCTTTCTGTCCCGCTTTTACGCATTAAAGGCAGCGCCAGCAGTGCCGCGCGCGCCAACATGACGTACCCGGCCACGTAACTTGCCACATGCGGTATGAAAAGCGGACTCTGCAAAGCAGGCGGCAAACGCCGCACATCCTCGCTGAAGATGAAACCAGCCGGGAAGAGGATCACTAGTCCCAACAAGGCATCACGCGTTTCCGTGTCGATCCCGTTTTTCCAGCGGCTCCATTGCGACAATGGCCACAGAGCAGCAGCCATGCATAGGAAGAACTCGAACAGGTTTTGCATCGGGGGATGCCCCGTATGCAGTCCGCGCCAGGTGACGGATACCATTGCAGACACAAAAGCGGCTGCCCAGAACCAGCGGCTCAGGCTCTTGCGGCTAAAACGCCCGGCCAGAGCTGTCGCCAGAAAAAATACGAACGTCAGGTAGATCAGCCCGCCTTGCAATGTCATCTTCAAGGTCATGCCGCATCCCTCCCCGCTTCCGGTTTCTTGACACGAAAGACCCGGACCGTGAAAAGCATGACGCCAACGAACAAAATCGCGAACCCTGCATAGATTAGCGGCAGCCCAGGATCGCGGCTAAACTGCAGCACCGTATAGACCATCGGACGCCGGAAACGGTCGACCGTGTTTCCCCAGCTCATCTGGTATATGTGATACCCGCACACATACAGAGGCTGGTTGACCATTATGTTGGCAACGTACGGCGCCTTGCCCGGCTCGGTCACAGTCACCCTGCTGCGGTATTCACGTATCGGTGCCATCCGACCGACCTCGCGGTCGAAACCGTTCTGCTCATAATGCTCAATAATGAAACGCTCAAGTCTGATGGAGAAAGGCAGACGCCCAACATAATTCGTGAGTTGAGTCCCTGTCCATAAGGTGTCCGACACATCGCCGTCTACCAGCGCCATTGAGCCCTTGGCGGGGTTTTCAGAAGTCGCGGTCCTAATCGTGTGCTGTCCCCAAAGCCACCCGGCCATCACGCAGGCACAACCAATATGTAAAGCGGCTGAGTCGAAACGCCTGCGCTTGACCGCGCGGACGCCGCTGTAGCAGATCGCTATTGTCAATGCCGCCAAAATTGCCTGCATGGCTGTGGCGGACATAAACTCAGAGGCCCGCTCCGCCCCCAGAAACGCCAGCCAAACAGAGAACAAAGCGCAACTCCAGCATGTCCATGCCGCCGCGCCCAGACCCGTCAAAATGTTGATTGCTTTTTTCAAACCTGTTTGACTGTGTCAACCTCAAGTTCAACCAGTAGATCATCGCGGCACACATCCGCCTCGACGTTCAACAAAGGCAAGTCTTCCAGCCCGTGCGCTTTTAGCCAGCTCTGCCAGACGCCGATGAAAGACGCATCCTTAAGGTACATGACTGCCCGCGTGGCGTCCTTCCAGCCCATGCTGCGTGAAGTCAAGATCGCCTCGATCACATCCATTGTCAACTGAATCTGACATTCCAAATCGCCCACATGCGCGGTCGCGCCGCCAGGCTCGATGCTGGCGGTCCCCGAAACCATCAGTGTCCGGCACTTCGGCGAGGAGATTTCCACGGCGCGGCTGAAAGAACTGCCGTACTGCAAGGCCGCGCACTGAAGCGGCGATGGCACAGCCTCGATCTTCATGTCGCTGCCGGGTTTAGGCCGCACCGCGATCGCACAGGCGGTTATAGCCGAACCGCAAAGATTGGCGCTGCCGATGCCGGTGCTGGCCGGCACCAGACCGTCATAAACTTTCCTTGACCTGAAAAAAGCGTCACGCGCACGATTGAAAGGCTCATACCAGGCAAGTATGTCATCCATGTACAGCCATGTGCGCGCCACATCGGCGAACGTCATGCCCGCATCAGTCAAGGCATCCTCAATCCCCTCAAACACCGCAGTAGTCTGCTGCTCGCGCGATGCTTGAATGTCAGGTGGCAGCACTCCAGTCAACAAGCAGTAATCGGCGTAGTCATCTGCATAATAAACTCCGACGGTACAGTCATGGCGCCGGACTAGGCGCACTTCACAGCCATCGGCCAAAAAACGCTGGTACACAGGC
>JAQVQN010000007.1 GCA_028701555.1 Kiritimatiellia bacterium
CGAGGATGCGGATGCGGCCGTCGTCCGCATGGCGTTCGATGCGGTCCAGGCGGGCGCGCAGGCGCATGCCGTCGAGTTCGCCTTCGAAGGCCTGTTCGGCGGCCTGGATGCGCCAGCCGTCGCGGACGGAGCCGGCATGGACGGCCGCCGCGGCGCGGAGGCGCTGGCGCAGGGAATCGAGCTGCACGGCGACGGCCAGGGGCGGGTGCGCGCCGAACTGGCGGCGGGCCCGCTGATCGAGATCGGCCAAGAGGCGGGCCTGGATCTTTTCTTCGTCGTCGCAGGCGGCCAGCGAAGGCAGGAGGCTCAGCGCGGCGTGGGCGAGGGTGCCGAAGCCCATGGGGTCCATCTCGCGCGCGTCGTCGGCTTCCGGCTGCATGCGCAGGATGCGTGCGAGATAGAAGCGGAAGGGGCAGGCGAGGTAGGCGCTGAAATCGGTGACATGCAGGGTGTCGGGGATCTGCTCCGGGGTGCAGGCGGGCGGGGCGATCCGGAGGGCGGGGCGGGCGGGGGCGCCGGGCGGCGCGGCGCGCAGCGCGGGACCGTCGAACAGGCGCATCACGCGCCCCGGCAGGTCGGCGTCCGGGCAGGCCATCAGCAGGCGCGAAGGCAGCTGCGGGTCCTGATTGGCGGCGCGGCGGCTGTAGAGGAAGCGCACGCCGCCGGGCGGGCGGGAGGCGATCAGGGCGCGCGCCAGGAACAGGTCGCGGGCCAGCGCGTCGCGGTTGCCGGGCAGGCCGGCGCGGACGCGCAGCGAGTCAGGGAGGAAGGCGTCGCCGAGGCGCGTTTCCGGCACGATGCCTTCGCGCATGCCGGACAGCAGCACGGCCGGCGAGTCGTCCCACTGGACTTCGAGCCAGCCGATGGTTTCGCGGGGCGCGGCGGGATCGGGCCGGGGAAAGACCTGTTCGCGCGGCAGGCCGGCCTGCAGCAGCGCCAGGGTGTCCTCCTCGACGAGACCCAGGCGGCGGGCCGCGTCGCCGGCGGACTGAATCCGGGCGGCGAGCTGGCCGGCTGCCTCGGCAAACAGGGGATCGCGCGGGCGGCCGGGCGGCACGTTTCGGCAGTCGTAGAGATCCGCCAGGAACGGCAGGAGGGGGGCGGCGGCCTGTTGGTTCATTTCCTCCAGCGCGCGATGCAGCACGGGGAAGTCGCGGGCGAAGGCCCTCAAGTCGTCAAAGGCGGCGGGCAGGTGGGCGGTCTGGCAGCGGTCGAATTCCGACAGCAGGTCGCCGACATCGTTCAGGTCCAGGCGATGAAGCAGCCAGTCCTGGGCATCGGGATGGCGGAGAAAGGCGGCGGTGGCTTCGCAGGTGCGCTGCCGGCGGAAGGCCAGCCAGGCGGACAGCAGGCGGCCGGGCGCGGTATCCGCCAGCGGCACGCCGTTGGGCAGGTAGAGGCGGAGGCGGTCCGTCTGCAGGCGGCGGGCCAGGGCGCGGGCGCTGTCCGGGTCGGGCGTGCAGACCGCCAGCGCGCGGTGGTCGCGTTCGGCTTCGATCAGCAGAGATGCCAGGGCTTCTGTTTCGTCCGCCGCCTGCTCGAACACATGGATGCCGGCATCGTCCAGCGGCAGGGGTTCGTCTTCCCACCGGTCGGGGAGGGGGCGTCCCCAGGCATCGAACCGGTCGCGGTCGGATTCCGGTGCGAGGACATGCACGTCCACCGGGACGCAAGTGGCCAGCGACTCCAGCCTGCGCGCGGCCAGCGCCGGCAGGTCCGGAACAAACAGCACGGCCACGCGGATGTCCGGCGGCAGATCGGGGGGGCGGCGCGCGGCCTCCCGGCGGGCGGCGAGCGGGTCCGCCAGGCCCCGGCCGGCCAGGTCGTTAAGCAATCCTTCTTCCAGGTGCGCCAGGTCGCGCCAGCGTTCCTTCTCCTCGTCTGGGACCAGCGTTGCCAGGTCCGCCAGCGACCGGTCGGCATCGGTCACCTGCCGCCGCACGTCCTGGATCTGGGCGGCGATATTCAGAGCGAAGGCAAAATCCCAGGGCAGGTCGGCGGAAGGCAGGAGGGCTTTCGGAGGCCGCGCGAGCAGGCGGCGGGCCAGCAGGGCCAGGGTCAGCGAGTCATCCGCCGCATGGGGAGGCGGGACGATCAGGTGCTCGGGCGTCACGATGCGGCCCGACAGGACGGCCGATCTCCGGGCGGCGGCGTTCCGGGCCAGTTCCGCGCGCAGGCGGCGTCCCGCGTGGCGGGTCGGAACGACAATCCACCGGTCCCGCAGGTCCAGCGGCCCGTTTCCGGTCCAGTCGCGCGTCAGACAGTCCACGGCCGCCGGCAGCGCGGGCCGGTCCCACCCATGATAATGCCGGGCGATGCTCACGGCGGCATCCTCGCAGATCGGCGGCGGAGAATCAACCGATCCGGCCGGTCCGGTGGCGCGGGAAGGGGCAAGGCAAACGCACCAAAACACTCCGAAATCTGCATCGGACCGAACAGCCCTCTAACGCAAGAGACGCAATTGACGCAAAAGATGCGCAAACGCCAGAGGGGTGAAATCAGGCCATGGCGTTCATTTTTTGGAATTGGAGGGTTGGTTTTCTGGAAAGCGGCAGGAGAAAAACATCAGTGCGATTGCATTTCAGCTGAAAGGGTTCGGCGTTTGCGCTCCTCTCGCGCCGCTTGCGCCTTTTGCGTTGAATGGATCGGAAGATTTAGATGCGTTGGCCCTGCGGGAATGGGCTTGCCAGGGCGCATGCCGCAGGGAATAGTGAAAACAACCACGCTGGTGACCAGGGAGAACGCCATGACGTCGAAACAGAAGATCCGGGCCGACCGCGACATCACGCTGCGGTTTGTCGCCGAGCCCGCCGACGAGAACCTGTTCGGCAAGGTGCATGGCGGGGCGGTGATGAAGTGGATCGACCAGGCGGGCTACGCCTGCGCCGCCAACTGGAGCGGAGGCCTCTGCGTCACGGTGTATGTCGGCGGCATCCGGTTCTACCGCCCCATTCTGATCGGGCAGCTGGTGGAAGTGCGCGCCCGCCTGATTTACACCGGCCGCACCAGCATGCACATCGCCGTGGATGTTCTTTCGCGCGACCTGCGCACGAAGAAAGGCCATGCCACCACCCATTGCGTGATTGTCTTTGTTGCGCTGGACGCCGACGGGAACCCCGTTGACGTGCCGCCCTGGCGGCCGCGGACGAAAGAAGACCGGGCGCTGGAGAACTACGCCAAGCGCCGTCTCGAACTCAGCCAGACCCTCGAACTCGAGCGCCGCCCCTATCTGCCCGAGTGGTAGGGGGCGTCCCAGGCCTTCCCCTCAGAACCCAACGGACAGGCGGCTTCCAGCCGCCGGAGAGGCAGGGGAATACGGATGTACCTTTTCCCTGCTGCCGCAGTGTCGCCCGGGCACCCGGGCACCTGCCGCTTGACATTTCCGGGGCAGGCCGTATTCTCCTCGACGCTGTTTCAAAGCACGGGCGTTTAGCTCAGTTGGTTAGAGCGTCCCGACGCCGCGTCGGGAAGGTCACCGGCCCAAGGCCCGACGAGGTTGATGTTGAAAATTTGAATAGCGAAGGGCGTTTAGCTCAGTTGGTTAGAGCGCGTGCCTCACATGCACGAGGTCACTGGTTCGAGTCCAGTAACGCCCACCACCCTTCGCGGTTACCTCAGTGGCCAGAGCGTCCCGACGCCGCGTCGGGAAGGTCACTGGTTCGAGTCCAGTAACGCCCACCACCCTTCGCGGATTCCGAACCCCACATCGCCATGTATTTCGTGTACGTCCTGGAAAGCGAAACGTCCGGACGGCTGTACATCGGCTCCACCGACCACCTGATTCGCCGATTCCACGAACACCAGCGAGGCAAAACCCGGTCCACGCGCCATCACGGCCCCTGGGTCATGCCGTATTATGAAACAAGGCCGACCCGCGCAGAAGCCGTCCGCCGGGAAAAGCAATTGAAAGCATGGAAGAACCCGGCCCGGATCCGCTCGCTGTTTCCTTCGTAACCCTCGCTTCCGCCTGCGGCGAAAAGATCGGCGGGGTTCACCACGCTTCCAGCGTGGTTCTTCGCGGCGTCTGCCGCCCCGACACGCTTCGTGGTCGGGGGGCTTCGGGTGGGGGCGCGCGCGTCTTGAAGTCTTTACTCCTTATCTGACTTCCGACGACGGCCCCAGTTAATCTTCCTGAGTAGCGGTAGAAGCGCATCGGCGAGGGCTTGAAGCTGTTGCAGTGCCCGCTCAAGTTCATCATCGTCAAGAATATCGCCAGGCGTCCGCGTGTCCATGTGGAGGCGCGACCATGCCTTACCCCACTTGGATTGGTACTTGAAATCATAGCCATCGGCTTTTAGCTTCAAACGTGCTGTTCTCATGGCCGCGCGAATTTTGTTTGCCCTTTTCAAGGTCTGCTTGTCCTGCTGCCAGGCCTTGGCCCATTCAAGATGAAACGCGGTCTCGTATGAATATGTGGCATCCGTCTTCTTCTTCCTGTGGAATGCCAGTTCGAGGTGAAGCTTCGCGTTCCCGTTCACCTCGCCAAACTGGACAAGGCTCTTAGATGGCCAATCGATTGCTTCAATACCCTTCATCTTATTAGCTGTGTGGAATCTATCCTTAACGGCTGCAAGAAACTCGTCCCTGGAATACCGGCGGCGGATTTTCACATCTATGGGGTTCGCTGACTTCTCCAGTTTGCAGCGTCGCTTGTCCGCGAGCAAAACGCCGATGTTAGCCCCAAAATCCCCGACGTTTCCAAGCACAAGAAGCGCAGGCCCGAGGATTCGGTGCCTTTGCTTCTCAGGGAGAACAATATAGAAGCAGACCTTTATGGATTTTACTTTTAGGAACTCGACGAAATCAGTCAGGTAGAGATTCGCTCCTTTGGAAATTCTATCCAGAAAATCGAACCCGCTTTCCTGAAGCATTGAGATATATGCCACCAACTAACCGACAGCATGACCCACCGAAGATATCCGGGTAGCAAGCTTGCCCTCTGCCACATGGAAGCATTTGTCCTTTCGGCTATAAACGAGCACATCGAGCTTGCCCGCTGAAAAACGGAATTCCGTCGTCGAGAAGTCGCACCCAAGGCTGCGGTCAAAAAACTTCTGGGCGGGAACATTGAGCTCTCTATTTTCTCGTTGATCCATTTCCAACTCCTGCTTCCTGATGGTGCAATGACCTTGGCCTCATGACCATTCCGCGCAGAGCACTTCCGCCTGTTGCAATACTAGCTCGGTTGCCCGCGCCTGCATGTCGGGAGGATACCCATACTTGCGCAACACTCGTTTGACGAGGACACGAATGTGCGCCCTGGCATTTTCGCGGACCTGCCAATCAATTGTGACGCTCTGCTTCACGCGATCGACAAGTTCCTGGGCAAGGAAGCGGAGTTTCTCATCGCCAATCACCTGTTTGGCGCTCTCGTTCTCGGCCAGCGCGTCATAAAAGGCGACTTCATCATCCGAAAGCCCCATCTCCTGGCCGCGCGACGCGGCCATCCGCATCTCCTTGGCAATGCGGATTAACTCATCTATGACTTGGGCCGCTTCGATGGCGCGGTTTTGGTACTTACGTACGGCCAGCTCGAGCATCTCGGCAAACGACCGGGCCTGGACGACATTTTTGCGCATGCGCGTCTTTATCTCATCGTTGATCAGTTTTTTCAGCAGCTCAAGCGCCAAGTTGCGCTGTGGCAATTTCTGAACATCTGCCAAAAATTCGTCCGAAAGAATGGAGATATCCGGCTTCTCAAGCCCGGCCGCCGCAAAGATATCCACCACCTCCGAAGAATAGACTGCCCGAGACACAAGTTGACGGATCGCCGACTCCATTTCGTCCGGCGATCTCTCGCTCTCGGACATCGTTATCTTAACCAGCGCCGAGCGAATCTCCTGGAATAGTCCGATTTCATCACGTATCGCCATCGCTTTCGCATTCGGCACCGCCAGCGCAAACGCTTTCGAGAGATTGCTTACCGCCTGAACAAAGCGCGCTTTGCCCTTATCCAAACTAAGCACGAATTCCATGGCCTGGGCTACGCCGTTCATGCGTTGAGCGGGAGCCGCCTTCAGGATGGCCTTGTAGTCAAAGCCATGCATAAGGCCGCACACTACCTCGAACTTCTCGACCATGACTGCCGCCGCCTGCTCCTGATCAACGGTCGCCTGACCCTTACCGCCACTGGCCGTATAGGTATGCAAAGCGTGCTTTAGCGCGTCCGCGATTCCAAGATAGTCCACGACAAGGCCGCCGGGCTTATCCTTGAACACGCGATTGACCCGTGCGATGGCCTGCATCAGGTTGTGCCCGTTCATCGGCTTGTCCAGGTACATCGTGTGCATGCTGGGGCAGTCGAATCCCGTCAGCCACATGTCCCGCACGATAACCAGTTTAAGCCCGTCGGATGGGTCCTTGTACCGCTTGGCGATGGCTTCGCTGGCTATTTTGGTGCGAATGTGCGGCTGCCAGGTCGTATTGTCCGATGCCGAACCGCTCATGACGATTTTAATCTGGCCCTTGGCATCATCCGCATGGTGCCATTGCGGGCGCAGTTTAATGATAGAATCGTACATGTCCACACAGATGCGCCGCGACATGCAGACGATCATGGCCTTGCCGACCATCGCCCCGACGCGCTTTTCAAAGTGATCGATGATGTCCTGCGCAACCAGCCGCACCCGCTTGTCGGTGCCGACCATTGCCTCCAGCGCCGCCCATTTGGTCTTGAGCTTGCTCTTTTCCTCTTCTTCTTCGCCTTCGGTGATTTCCTCAAACTCCGGATCGAGTTTCGGCTTCTCCTCATCCTTCAGTTCCAGCTTGGCCAAGCGCGACTCGTAGTAAATTGGGACCGTCGCGCCATCTTCGACCGCTCGGAGGATGTCGTACTTATCGATATAATCGCCGAAGACTGCTGGCGTGTTCTTGTCATCGAGCTCAACCGGCGTTCCAGTAAAACCGATGAACGAGGCCCCAGGCAACGAATCCCGCAGGTACTTGGCCATGCCGTACTTCAATTTGCCGGTCTTCTTGTCCAGCCTGGCGCGAAAGCCGTAATGGCTGCGGTGGGCCTCGTCGGCGATCACCACGATATTGCGCCGGTCGCTCAAGGCGTCACCGCCCTCAAACTTTTGCAACGTGGTGAACACCACGCCGCCCGATGCCACCCGCAGCAGCTCTTTCAGGTGCTCCCGGCTCTCGGCCTGGACAGGTTTCTGGCGCAGAAGCTCGCTATTGGTGCTGAAGGTGCCGAAAAGCTGATCGTCGAGGTCATTGCGATCCGTAATGACGACCAGCGTCGGGTTCTCCATCGCCGGATGCTTGATGATCTTCCCGCCGTAGAAGGCCATTGAAAGGCTTTTGCCAGAGCCTTGCGTGTGCCATACCACGCCAATGCGCCTATCGCCGCAGGGGGAAATGGCCTCGACCGTGCAATCCATCGCCTTGTTGACCGCCCAAAACTGGTGATAGGCCGCCGCTTTCTTGGCAATCGCCTTGCCGTCATCCTCAAACGTGATGAAATTTAGCACATAATCAAGAAACCGTCGTTTCTCGAAGACCCCTTTGATCAACACTTCCAGTTGCACCGCGCTCTTGGGTGCGAGGGTGCTTCCATCAGTGGTCCGCCACGGTTGAAACCGATCCCAACCGGCGGTCAACGTTCCCGCTTTCGCGAAAAGACCGTCGGAGATCACCATCATCTCGTTGAAAACGAAGAAACCGGGGATGTCCAATTTGTACGTTTGGAGCTGGTTGAAGGCATGGCGGATCGTCGCTTTTTCCTCGGCGGGATTTTTCAGCTCGATGATGCCGAGCGGCAGGCCGTTGACAAAAACCACTACGTCCGGCCTGCGGTTTCTCCGATCCTCGACGACCGTGAACTGGTTGACGACGAGAAACTCGTTCTGGTCAATCTTAGCCGGGTCGCGTTGGATCAACCACACCTTGCTATGTCTCTGCCTGCCGTCATCCCGCCAGGACACATCCACGCCGTCAGTCAGCAGCCGGTGAAACACCCGGTTATTGACGATAAGGTCCGGGCTGTCTGTTCGCGTGCACTGCCGGATCGCATCTTCAAATACTTCGTTCGGCATGCCTGGATTGATACGGCGTAGCGCATCTCGCAGCCGCTGAATCAAGACAACCTGGCCATAGTCGGTACGTTCAGGCGTATCCCCATCTGGCGCGATATCAGGCCCATGGACATACGCGTAGCCCAAACCCCGGAAATAATCCAGAGATATGGCCTCGATTTGGGCCTCATCGAGAGGAAACGTCATGCCACCAGTTCCTCTCGTAACTCTTCACGATTGCTCCACATCACAGGCTTTACATCATAATTCCTCAGTGCATCTAAAACCGTTGTCGAGACAGGGTTCTCCAGATCATTTAGAAATGCATACGCCTTTGAGTCGGGGGGCCGTACTTCCTTGGTGTCAATCCATGAAAACGCAACGGCTTGAGCCGTGTCTCGGTTCGGGCGGTTGATAGTTTGAATGATCCGCTCTGGCTGGCGGCGCGACTTTGGGATAACAAAATCGAAAAGATGATCATAGCCGGTTTTGCCGGTGAACTTGACCTTAGGGGTATAGCGGATCTCATGAAGATCAAGCCATGACACCACATCCTCATAGAACAGGCTGGCAACCATGGGAACCGACAAATAGAACATATCGTTCACCGCAAGCATGGCCTGAACTAGGTTGTGCTTTCGTAGGGCGAAGTTGTCGGGTGAGGTATGAACCTCCAGCCGCTGATCATTGAGTTGCACCCCAAATCCGTTTAGCGTCATTTTGAGAAGATCTTGTCGTTTGGGGCTGTTTAGTTTGCAGCCCGTCTGTTCCAAGTCGCCGATGGTCTGGCCGTCGTCAGTCAACACGTACGCACCGTTTTCCTTGCGGGCGTAAATCTGCAGATAATCGTTGTTCCGGTCGAGGTAGGGAGTGGTGATCTCGATCCAATCGTCCACTTGCCGAAGTTGCGTTTTGTCCTTCAGCCATGAGATATAGGCATCCAACAATTTCTGTACGTCTTGGATCATATGAATAGCCCTCTTTCAATCATCGGCGGAATTGTGATGTTACAGAACCGCATAAAATCCTCCAATGTGCCCCACAAATCGCCTGTGCGCGGGAACCGATCTTTGGGCACTGGCACAGCCCACTTATGGCCAAATCCCTCGCGGTAGACGTGCAGGTGCGGGCACGCGATCTCTGTGTCGTCCGGGTTGCGATGCGGTGGGCCGCCATAATCCAGCCGGACCAAGACCACAACTTGGCGGGCACGGCTCTGATATTTGCCGCGCATAAGATCAATCCTGCCCCGACTGATATCCAACAGAAATTGCTCGCGTTTGTCCAAGGATTGGAGCGGCAAACTGAGCGATTGTCCACTCAATGGGAAATCGCTTCGCTCATCCGACATCCGGTGTTTTTCCAATGCGATAAGGGCATCGGCTTCAGCTTGGGTTAGGATCATGTCGGACATATCATCACCTTCAATATACCTCTGACGCAAACATCTCGACTTCCTTAGAGGGGACAACGGGTTTCATTGCCTTGAACGCCGCACGGTCAAAGACGGCCGTTGCGCTAAGCGCCCGTTTCAGTTCCTTCGCCGTAATCCAGTCATTGTTCCACAGCCCAACCTTCTCAGCTTTAACAAGCTTACACAGGTTCTCAATATAAGCAGGGCAAAAGTCATAGAAATGACCAATCCGCTGGAGCCAGACCTCCATGAGCCCCGTGTTTGGAAGCTTCGACAGTTTCTTGTAGATAGTCGCGAGAACCTGGGCACGCTCCGCCTCCGTGTCAAGAAAGCGCAAAAGCTTGCTTACGATGGCCGCACATACCGGAAATGTCCTAGGGCTGCTGTATGCGATGTCAATGGCAATGCTGATCAACACGCGCGGGTTCTGAAGTCGCTTCACCCGGCCTAAGCGTTGGTGGAAATGGGTAAGGGCTATGACGAGACTCCCTGCGTTTGGATAGTCAAGCCCATGGGCATGAATGATGAGCAGATGTTTTTGAAGGTTCGCATCTCCCTGGCGACTTCGCAACCAAGCCCGCTTGTCGGGTTTTAAAGCACTGCTGATAACGGATTCCGACCCTGTTGTCTTCGATGTGTTTAGCTTCATCCCCAGCCCGATCAGGACTTCCGTAAGAGATTTCAGGACGGCTTCCCCTACCTGTGGATTGTTCACGAACACCCGATAGTCATCGCGATAACGGAGAATTCGATACTCGGTGATGCCAGATCGCTTGAGTTTCTCGCTCAATTCAAGATCGGCAAAGCCAAGCACCATTTCGGCAATGAAGTCCATGAGCGCCGAACCCTGTGGGATGCCGTTCGTCTGGCCATGCCGCATGTCCTGGATATGCCAGTCGATGACGTTCCCGATAAGGCTCTTGTCCGTTCTCTTATCCTTGTCCTTGCCGGCAGGCTTGCCGTGGAGCGCCCAAACGATGGAATGCGTGTAGATCGAGCCATAGCAATCAGTGATGTCGGCGTGGAATACATATTCATACTCCATCGCCAGCTCTATGGATTGTTGCTCGACCCCTTGCCACCACTGGAGAATTTGAGCGGCTGAGTCCTTCCGCTTGGACAGGGACTGAACCGGAATGCTCAGACAAGTAAAATTCTTCAACTCGTAAAACCTCTTGAAGCGATCAAGGATGAACGCCCATTTATCCGGAGTGGTGATCTGATCCACGAGGGAGACATAGAGCGCCGGGTGGATAAGTTGAAACGGCCGCCAAGCATGCCTTCCGTCCTTGTTCGATAGCAGCGAGTAATTGACGCCCTCATGCTGGTGGGGCTTACTGGACATTTCGGCCAGAGACTTTCCCTTCAATGCCTTGGCAACGGCAGAAAGTATTGTGCGGAATTGAAAATATGCGGGCAATTCGACTCTACAGTAGCTCTCTTGCTTCAGAAAAAAGGAGCGAGCCTGCACCGAGGTCATCTCAAGGACGGAACGCTCTTTGGCCTTTACGGGCTTGGATCGGACCTTCGTGCGCTTGGCCATCACACCGCCCTCCTCATAGATTGCTCGGCATCGGGCGCGTCGATCTCGCCGCACATCAGCATTGGCAGCAGCACATCACGCAGCCGCTGAATCAAGACAACCTGGCCATAGTCGGTACGTTCAGGAGTATCCCCATCTGTCGCGATATCAGGCCCATGGACATACGCGTAGCCCAACCCCCGGAAATAATCCAGAGATATGGCCTCAATCTGGGCTTCGTCTAAGTAGCTCATCACACTTTTTCGAGATCGAATCCGATTGCCTTCGATTCTCGCTTTAAAAACCAAGTAAGACAGCGTTTATGTACCCATCTATGCAGACCTGCCACAGTCGTACCAACCATGAGGTTCCCAAGCGTCACTAGGATTAAGATGCCCATGCCGGCAACAAGAATCCACCCGGTCACGCGATTGTTTGAAGTCAGGCCTATCCCAGCGCCCAATCCCACAAGAAGAAAGAGCGATAAAAGACCCGATATGAGACCCGCACAGGAATTGGCATTGC
This sequence comes from Kiritimatiellia bacterium, assembly GCA_028701555.1. Classification (GTDB taxonomy): domain Bacteria; phylum Verrucomicrobiota; class Kiritimatiellia; order RFP12; family UBA1067; genus JAQVQN01. The sequence goes on from JAQVQN010000007.1 coordinate 11,480, forward strand.
GATAGCAACGCCAGTACAATCGTTTCTGCACGGCCTGCTTTTCTTCACGTTCTGATGCCAGAGTTTGCTGGGTTTGGCGATGCTGAGTTTGCTCCGCCTTGTACTTTGCACTCTCCTCCTTCTTTATCTCGCTTGTAACCCGATCGAGAGTTTCCGCGATAGTTTTCTCACTCAGAGCCTCCTCCTCACCAAGCGTTAAATTCATCAATTCACGCTGGGCAAGATCGCTGCTGCGCAAGAGCTGATGATCGCGCTCGGTGATTGTGCCCCGCTTTTCTAGCTTGTCGATCTCTGATAGATACTTATCTAGGAGCTCCTTAGAAGGCTGGAGCGCCGCATAGGAAAATGCGATAACCTCAGTCATCGGGAGGTCGGGAGCGCCCATGGGAGCTTTTAGCCATGCCATATTTGCCAAGCTAAAATCGGAGATGACACTTGAAACCTCACGAGTTTCTTCAAAGTCTTTCCCAAATTCATACGCAGCGTGCGCGAACCCGCTATTGCTGGTTACAAGCACCGCCTTGGCATGCTCAACATTCATCGGAGCACTACCATGTCGAAGGGCGTAGATACTTCGTACCGAGTTAATGTCGTCCTCTTTCGCCCGTGGGTTGTGATAGGACACTTCATCCTTTAACACCCCCGCAAAAGCACTCTCGTCGATTTGATACGCCTCGTCATAGTGCGGAGTTCGCACCACTTCTATGCCGGCTTTATCGAGCATGTCATCGATCTGGCCAGCGATTATAAGAACATCTGACTTTGTCTTACCGGTCCGCCTCGCCTCTAAGATAATTGCACCACGGCCATTTGGTGAATCAATATAGTCTGCCGCACCGCGAACGACCCGTTCAAGTTCACTGCGAGAGTGGGAGAACACCGCGACTCTCGCCCCGAGATTTTGAAGGAGTGTGATCAGATTTTCGACCGCTGTCTGCTTTGCCTGACCCTCAAGGCCAAGTATGCGCACGAGCAAAGGCGTGTCGAAATAGAACGACACCCCATTGTATGTCTTTGGAGCCTTTTGCAGATCTGGACATAGCAGTGCATTAGCAAGCATGTGTCCCTTGACGACGATCAGAAAGCTGGAGAATCGTTCTGGATCAGAATCATGGAGCGAAAGCACATATTTGCTGACCAGCACGACGAGTGCATCGTCATGATTCTCAACGGGTGGTATTGCGGTGCCGCGGAGATATGCACGAAGGCACGGAATATTGAACTCGGACAGAAACATGCATATCGCCTGAACAGCTTCTTCGTCAGAAGCAATCGGCCGTGAAGTATTCTTTGATAAATCCTTGAGTCCGGCAACTACTGCTCGGATATGACGGTCCGCATCCGCCTTCCCCGCAGCGATACGAGGATTTGGCAAATCGCCCGAGATGAGATACACACCTAATTCTCTTTTCAGCGGGTATTTGCGGGTTAGACGTTTCAGGACCATCTGGACCGCCCGCTCGGGAATCTCCAGGCCGAAGTCTTCTCGGATGAAATCTCGAACACCCGCATCGGTTATTGGGCTTGGATTATGGTCGCAAAGTACCTGCAAAATAAATGGGCGGAGATAATCAAGATAATCCCGCCCCTGATCGACATTCACCTTAAGCATCGCCAAACTGGTAAGAGTTGCAGTTGACATCACAATGCCTCCCTATTTGTAGATACAGTTTCAGGAATATCGATCTCGCCGCTCATGAGCTTGGGAAGCAGAGTATCACGCAGACCGGACAGGTGGCGGTTCTGGCGTTCACACGTGTGTATGCGGTGATAGAGGGGCTTCACAAACGAGTCGAACGCAGTGACCAAATCGGAAGAAGGGACCACTTGCCGACTCATATAGACCATGTTGCGATTTAGACCGGGGACAGCGGAATCAGCACCAAGAATTGGGAGATTATGAACGCGTAACGCATGAAACATAAAGTATAAACTGGGTAAAGGCGCCTTGCAGATCACATAAAAGGTTGTATCGATCGGAAAGAATTCAGATGGTACCCAGATTACGCTCCCTGAATTACCCTTGCGGCCGACAACGACGCCAGGCCCTCTGACAAGCGCCGTGTCATGCCAGCCTACTTGTCCGCTTGATCCATAGACGGCAACTGGACCAGGCCGCCTATCTTGTGCTCGTAGGCTCCGGCCGTACGCCAACTCGATCAGATCTCCTAATCCTGAGACAGACCACCCCCTTGGAATATTACCGAGCTTGGATTCCTCAAAACCATTTGGGAAAAGGTCGTCAATTTCCGCGGGAAGGCCGGTATCGCGGCCTTCAGCCTTGGCGTGGACGGGATCGAAATCAATAAACCAACTCTTGAAGATCGCCCCCGCCATCTTCTCCAGAATCCGGTTCATCCGGAGGTTCACGGCAATGCGTGCATCCAGTTTGCCGAGCACACATGTTATACGGTCCTGGGTTGGTCTGTCGGGAATAGCTACCTGGATTGCCTGCATGTCTGCCTTAGTCACATGACCAAGGCCTGTGGTCTGTTTGTTGCGAGCGATGCCGATGAAATTGGGCTTCAAATATTTAAGAATGTAGTAGAGAAAGCCCTGTGTGCAGACATCATCGTTGGGAAGAACCTTGAAAACATGTTGATTTAGCCATCCGTCCGGGCCGTCCCAGTAGAATGCATCGATGGATGTTTCCGGCTGGCCAGACCAGGAGAACAACATGTCGCCTTGGGTGATGAAATAGCGCTTGTCGTACTCGCTATCCGTTAACTGTGTCTGCGCGGTGATTCCGCCTTTGATTTCCGCGATCTTGATCACCGGCCGTCCGGTGGGGCTGAAATTGATGTTCTTGAACGCCATCCCGTTGATCCATGTCGCCAGCGAATACAGCACATGCGGCTCCCAGGACTCGGGGAACACGGGGCGATAAAGCCAACTTGTCTCCTTTGTAGAACAGGTTGTGGCGTCACTCGCCATAGCCGAGAGCCTCTAGGTTCTGGCGAATGGCGGCATCCAGTTCTTTGCCCTCGGTCATCTGCTCGTATAGTGCCGCAGACAATTCGGCCATCTTCTCTGCAAACGGGATGCCGTCGTCTTCAACCTCCTCGGCCCCAACATAGCGGCCAGGAGTGAGGATGTGACCGTGGGATTCGATTTCCTTAAGCGTGGCCGTCTTGCAGAATCCGGACTTGTCCTCGTACTTGCCTGCATTGGCCTCACCGCGCCAAGCATGGTAGGTGCGGGCAATCTCGACAACCTCATCATCCGTGAGTTCGCGGTGGACACGGTCCATGAGTACCCCGAGCCTGCGGGCATCCATAAACAAGGTTTCACCATGACGGGCGCGAAATCCGCGTTCCTTGTCTGCGCCCTTGTTGCGCGTGAGAAACCAGAGGCAGACCGGAATACCCGTCGTGTAGAAGAGTTGACCCGGCAGAGCTATGATGCAGTCCACCATATCCGCTTCGATGATAGCCTTGCGGATGTCGCCCTCGCCGGAGGTTTTGCTGGAGAGTGAGCCGTTGGCCAGTACGAAGCCGGCTGTTCCATGCGGCGCGAGATGGTGGAGGAAATGAAGAATCCAGGCATAGTTGGCATTGCCGCCGTCCACCGTGAACGCTGAGCCGTCCTTGCGCTTGCGTTCGCCGCCGGGAGGCAACGAGAACTGGGCGTTGCCGGAGGGCTGATCGAAGCGCCTCCAGCGGACATCGTTCTTAACCTTTGAGTATCCCCAGTCCTCCATGTTGAAGGGCGGATTGGCGAGGATGTAGTCGGCTTTCAAGTCCTTGTGCTTGTCGTTCAGGAAGCTGTCGCCCCATTCGATCTTGCCATCAATGCCCCGGATCGCCAGGTTCATCAGCGCCAGCCGCCAGGTCGTGTTGTTGGATTCCTGGCCGTAGATCGAGATTTCGCGGCGGACAGCGGGGCTGACCCTGGCCTTCTTGCCGTTGCCGTTACTGGAGGAGTGGGACTGAACGAACTTCGCGGCCTGCACAAACATGCCGCCGGAACCGCAGCAAGGATCGAGGACGCGGCCTTTGTAGGGCTCGAGCATCTCGACCAGCAGCTTGACGACGCATTGGGCAGTATAAAACTGGCCACCGAGTTTCCCCTCGGCGGCAGCGAAATTGCCAAGGAAATACTCGTAAACCCGGCCCAGGATGTCTTTTTCGCGCGCCTGCTTGTCGCCAAGGCCGATCGTTGCGATCAAATCAATGATCTCGCCCAGGCGGGCTTTGTCGAGAGCCGGGCGGGCGTAGTCCTTCGGGAGAACACCTTTGAGAACCTTGTTGTCGCGCTCGATAGCGGCCAAGGCATCGTCCACCAGCGTGCCGATCTCGGGACGCTTGGCGTTCTTCTGGAGATAGGGCCAGCGCGCCTCGGGCGGCACCCAAAAAATGTTGTCGGCCAGATACTCGTCGCGATCTTCGGCCACACCGTACCGAGCCGGTTCCTCTTTGACGTAGTACTCGCTCTTTGGATTGGCGGTTTCCTGAACCAGATGGTTGTACTTCTCCATGAACGCGTCGGAGATGTACTTGAGGAAAATCAACCCGAGGACAACGTGTTTGTACTCCGCGGCATCCATGTTGCCACGCAGCTTTTCGGCGGCGGCCCACAGCTTGTCCTCGAAACCTAGATTTGCGCCATTACCCGTTTGACTAGCCACGGCAATCTCCTTTGGCGGCCGACCGAATCCACCGACGAAACTGACATGCCGACCTGAAACTCACAAAGCCGCCCTCCCTTGCACTCACGCGGATGCAGCTACGACGTTTTTCTACCAGTGAGGGCATGGGGAAACAAGTTTATTCAGATCGTTTGCCCGTTCTTGGAGAACGAATTTGAAAGTTTTCCACAGTATGGAAAACTTTTTTGGGATTTTTCCACACTATGGAAAAATTTTTGCCGTTTTTTCCACACTATGGAAAAATATTTCGCCAGTTTTCCACGCTATGGAAAAATTTTCCGCAAGTTTTCCACAGTATGGAAAACTCAACGAAATGGACGGGATTACGGGCATTTAAGGGCTGTTCTCCGGGGCTGTTGAGCGGAGCGCGCGGCGCCGCATGTGAGCCGTAACGCGCGACCGACCGAGGGACCGTTTGCGTTCTTCTCGCGCCGCTTGCGCCCGTTGCGTTGAATGGATCGGAAGATTTCGATGGGTTGGCCTTGGGGGGCAGGGGCCGCGCTCAGCGAGCGCAGCTACAGGGAGGGGACAGGAGACAGAGACCAGAGGATGGAGGACGGAGGACAGGGGACGGAGGACGGAGGCCAGAGGACAGGGGACGGAGGACAGAGGACGGAGGACAGGGGACGGAGGACGGATGGGGGTAGCGTGGGGCTCCTGCCCGCGGGGATCGGAAACAGCAACACGCGACAGAGCCGCGTGCTACGGAGCGAGGCGAGAAAACAGCCTGCACACGACCGAGCAGCGTGCGGTCTGCGGATTGTACGGTTGGACAGGATGGGGATTTCGGAGGTGCAGCCTCCTTGCGGCCCGGGATCG
>JAQVQN010000008.1 GCA_028701555.1 Kiritimatiellia bacterium
CCTCCATGGCCAGAACATACCTGCCAGTTCACTTTTGCAATCATAATAGCCTTTATGCCGGTGCGCGACAAGTCTCCGCTTGGAGTTCTGCAAGTGCCAATAATTGATTAGCCAGACCTTGATACCGCAGATTTGCCGGAATTTTTCCTAAACCAGTTGACTTGCCAGCCTGTCATGTTCTAAACTGCTTTAGTTTTTCAAGTCTGAGGTGTTTTAAATGGCATGTCTGATAGTACTTGACGGCCCTGCAAAGGGACAACGTATAATTCTGGATAAACCTGTGACCAAAATCGGCCGCAGGGAAGATAACGATTTGGTATTGCCGGACGGCTCTGTTTCCGGAGCGCACTGCGAGATTGAAAAGCTGGAAACCGGATACACGCTGAAAGATTTGGACTCGACCAACGGCACCCGGGTCAACAACAACCAGGTCAAACAACAGGCACTTGGCCGCAACGACATCATCATGATCGGAGAGATCCCAGTCATGATTGAAGGTGAAGATGTGCCGCCTTCAGAACACAAAGCGATCAAAGACACCGCCCAGATTCCGCGCACTACGATAGTGATCAGCCAAAACCGCACCATGGAGACGCCAAAAGAGTTCTCCAAGAAATCGAATTCCAACAAAATCTGGATTGCTGTTATCGTGGTGCTGATTCTGATTATCAGCGTCTTGCTTTTCAAAATGTTCCAAGGCGCGTAGCCTGCCGTATCCAATGCGGGCTACGTCCGCATTAGAGCATCCAGCCCACAAAAAACGCCCTTGGGCGCACCGAAACTGCGCGGTTCTCATCACGCCCGCACCCCGTGATCTTGACAGTTACGGACGGCCTCTCTTTGCTGTCGCCGTATGCGGCACACATTTCTGCGGCAAGGTTTACGTCTTCCGCCGCGCCACCACCGGGCATAAGCAATGTCGGCCCGGGAACGTCGACCGTGTGCATCAGCAGGTCAGCTTCACCACACGCCTTCTTCAGCTCCGCGTTGTCGCGCGCATCCCGCCCGAGCACACACTTGGCGCCCCCGGGCAGGCGGAAATGACGTCCTGTGCGTAACAGCCACACCAGGTTCACGCAAGCAAAACCATCATGCTCCTTCAAATCCGCCAGTTTACGGCAAAATCCGCTTTCGGTCAGCAGGCAGCCGCCAGCCGGCGACGGGTATTCCCGCAAACCGTAACGGGCCGCCAGTTCCATCTGAGGCTTGCGCGAACGCCCGTTTAAGCCGAGCAAAAGCTCGCGCGTGACCAGTCCCTCCTTTTCCGGCGTTGTGGTCTCCAACAGCAGCGCACTCAAAGGGCGCAGCAGACGTCCTCCAAGCGCGGCATCTTTTTCAACCGTATCCAGCGACCGTCTGTTCTGTGACATGGGACGCTGGTTCAGCACCTCGCCAGTGGCGACAAAATCATAGCCCAACTTAACCATCAGCTCCCCGGCGCGCCTTATCATCAGGGCGTGACAATCGATGCAAGGGTTGAGCGCCCCTCCGAAACCGTGCGGCGGATGCGCCACTAGCGCTAGGATGTCATCCGTGAAATCCATCTTGTGCAGTTTTACACCCAAAGCCTCGGCCGCCTTGACAGGCGCATCGTTCTTGAAAAAAGGGCTCGTGAACAACACGGCCTCGACATGCACACCCTGCTCGCGTAGCACGCAAACAGCCAACTGGCTATCCAGACCGCCGGAAAAAAGACTCAGACCGCGTCCACGGAGCGTTTCCCTGCGTGTCACCTGTGGTTCCGTATCACTCATGCGCGGGAACACCCTTCAGAAAAAGTTTCCTGACCAGACTGTCTTCAGCCACCACTCCCTGATCCAGCATCAGGCAAATCACGATCAGTGCCGTGCAGGCTATCAACACCCCCAGCAGATTGGCCAGCATGAATTTACGTTTGTCCATGCCCATCAGAAACGCCCCGAAAGCCCCGGTGTAAGCGCCGGTGCCTGGCAGCGGCACACCGATAAAGAGCGCCAGTCCCATCTCCCCGTATTTTTCGACATGCGGATGCAGCTTCTGCCGCGTACGCTCGAAACTTGGCCACACCTTCACGTCGAACCATGCCCAGCGCCGGAGCACCTGCACCACAGGACCCATAATCCAGTAAGTCGCCAAACCAACCAGCAGGTTGCAAACGAAGCAGATGCCCAGCGCTAACGGTAAACCCAATGCAGCCCGTATATCACGATGAAAAAAAGCCAGCGGCACTGACGCGCGAGCCTCAAGCCCGGGCAATAAAGTGAAAAAAACCAAAAATGCAATCGCACTCAACAACCCCATCAATACACCAGCTTTCTTTTGGAACGCTTTTGGCTTATACTACAAGGCACAAATGAAAGCAAAAAGATAGACTATGAACGCCCACATGTCCATTGCGAATACTGGCTTGGCGCTGTTTTGGGCCATGGCTCTTCAGGCCTCAGAGCCAACAACAGTTGAGACGATACGAATGCCCGGCGCGGGACTTGACCTGTCATCACGCAACGAGGTCGACAACGCCATACGCTTGGCTTGCGACTGGCTTGCGGATCGCCAGAACCCGCATGGAGCTTGGGGCGTTTCTGACAACGTCAGCATATCGTCTGTCGCCTTGACCGCACTTTGTGCGGCGCGTCAAAAGAAGTATTCGGACAATCAGACACGCGCCGCGCTCTGGCTCAAAAGCACTGCCGACCGCCAATTAGCCGATATTGAGACGCACGCCTTGCGACTGCTGGCCTTGTCGCTTACGCTGCCCGACTCGTCTGTGCGCTCAAACCTTTTCGCCTCACTTGTCTCCAAGGCCAAGGCAAACACTGTCATAAGCGAGGCCACGCCCGCAACCGCTGAACTTTGGCACCTAGCCACTGCCGCCGCCGGCTTGCGGCCCGCTGCGGAACCGTGCCCTAGCACCTTCGACAGCCTTCGGCAAATCGCCGAGGACTGGCCTCCTTTCCCTTGCGCCAATCGCCAGATCTGGCGCACGGCTAAAACCATCAACTCCGGCGGCAGGGGGATGCTCGCGTGCGGTCAGGCATACATTGACTGGCGCAGCGAAACAGCCGTCTTTTTGCTAGGCTCGCAAAGACGCGACCTTGCCGGAGGCGGTTATTGGGACGCCCCCGACCAAGACCGGCAAATCCTCGAAACCGCATGGGGTGTACTGGCTTTAGCAGAACTTTAGAATTCGGCGTTTTTTTGTTGCCTCGTTTTTTCGTAATGGGGTATCATTAAACAATAATGTGATCTATTTTTCGGTTCTTTTCGGAATTTCAGGTTTTTCAGGAAGGTTGGGTGCATAAGTGAGCAAAGGATTACGTGTCGGGATCGTCGGCGGCAGCGCGGACTCGTTTATGGGTAGCATACACCGCGCGGCCATTGAGGCCTGCGGCTGCATTGAACTGGTATGCGGCGCTTTCGGATCAACCCGGCAAAGCTCCTTCACTTCCGGCAAGGCTCTTGAACTGCCGACACGCCGCGTATACGGAACCTACCGCGACATGTTCCGCCGCGAGGCCTCGTTGCCGAAAGACGAGCGCATGGACTTCGTCGCCGTGCTGGCGCCCAACGCCATGCATTATCCTGTAGCCATGTCCTCGATTGACGCCGGATTCTCGATCTTCTGCGAAAAACCCTACACATGCAATATGGACGAGGCCCTCAACCTCACGCGCAAATTGCGCAACAGCGGCCTTGACTACGGAATAGCCATGGTTTATAAAAGCTACCCGATGCTGCGCAAAGCCAAGGAGCTGCTTCAGGAAGGCTCGATCGTCGGCAACATCCGCAAGGTGTCTGCCTGCCTGCAGCTCGGCTGGATGGCGCAACGCCTGGAGACCGCAGGCAACAAACAGGCTGGCTGGCGGGCAGACCCCCGCCGCTGCGGCCCCGCAGGATGCTTGGCCGATCTCGGCACCCACTGCTTCCATCTCGCCGAGTGGCTTTCCGACCTCACGGTCACAGAAATATGCGCCGACTTGCGGCCCACTGTCGCCGGACGCATCCTGGATGACGATTGCAGCGTGCTGGCCCGCTTCAACAATGGCGCACGCGCCACCTTTCTCACCAGCCAGGTCGCGACCGGACGTGCGGATGGAATCGCCATCGAGATCTTCGGGGACAAGGGCTCTCTGGAATGGGCTCAGAACGCGCCGGAACGCCTGATCGCCAGCGGACTAGACGGCAAGCAGACCATATACACAGGCGGCACACCGGAAGGACGTTCAGAAAACGCAAACCCTGAACCCTACGGACGTAACGCAGCCTACATCGCGGCCCTGGCCGACGCTTACGCCGCTTTCGCCAAGGTGCTGACCGACCGCAAAACCGCGCGCCGTGAAAATATCGCCGAAAAGAGCTTCATGACTGTCGATGAGGGCTTGCGCACGGTCGCTTTTGTAGACGCGGTTCTTAAAAACACAACCGCGCCGGAAGAGGGCCAGCCGCCGCCTCAAAAGTGGATGCCGGTGATAGTCCCTCCCATACCGGAACTTTAACAGCCACATGACCATGGTTCCCGTTTCCAAACTTTAAGCTCGATACTGATCAGTATCAAAATTCAAAAAGACGCACTGTTTTCAACATAATCGCATGTTGAATTCCTAATTTATAACTCCTAATTCCTAATTGGGGTCGATGAAGTTTCAATGAAACTGATTCGCACACCGTCCGTGTTCACGCTTGCATCTATTCCGGCAATTGTTAAACTAATTAGCTTATTCGTTATTAGTTCTGTCTTTAGCGGGTCTCTGGCGGACTACATGTACCGTCGGGACAGCGGACAAACAAAAAAGGGGAAAGAAATGAATTTGAGCCAAATTACAAAGCTGTCGCGCCGCAATTTCGTAAAGTCGGCAACGGCGGGCGCTTCACTCGCCGCCTTGCCCGGCATACTCAAGGCCCAGCAGGCACCCTCACAGAACGTGACCGGCGCAAACAGCCGTATCAACGTGGCCTGCGTAGGATATTCCGACCGCTTCAGAGGCGCCTTGCTGCCTTCGTTCCTCAAATGCAAGGACGATCTGAATTTTGACATGGTCGCCTTGGCCGATCTCTGGAGTGCGCGGCGCGAAGAGGGCAAGGCCGGCATCGAAGAGAAAATCGGGCACGGCATCGACTTGTACAAAAGCGATGAAGAGCTTTACGAGAAGGCCAAGAACGTCGACGCTGTGATCATCTCCACCGCCGACTTTCAGCACGCCATGCACACCGTACACGCCGTCAAGGCCGGCAAAGACACATACACGGAAAAGCCGCTCGCCGAAGACATGAAAGCCGCCAACGCCGTGCTGGACGCAGTCAACGAAGCCCGTAAAGCCAACAACCGCGGCGGCGCGGTCGTTCAGATCGGTTCGCAGCGCCGCAGCGGCAAGGCCTACCACATTGCCAACGAGTATATCCGTTCAGGAAAGTTCGGCGACATCAGCTATGTGGATCTCTGCTGGAACGTCAACCAGCCCCAGCGCTGGCGCCGCGGCGACCTGCCCTCCAAGCTCAAAGAGGCGGACACGGACTGGAAAAAATGGCTGCTTGACCGCCCTAGCGTTCCTTTCGATCCGCGCAAGTATCTCGAGTTCCGCCTGTTCTGGCCCTACTCTTCAGGCATACCTGGACAGTGGATGTGCCACCAAATCGACACCGTCGCATGGTTCACGGGATTCGAATTCCCGCGTTCGGCCATGGCTGACGGCAACATTTACGTGTGGAATGACGGACGCCAGAGCGCCGACACCTTCACCGCAATCTTCGAATACGGCCCCGACAATGACGCGGACAAGGGTTTCCAGGTGGTGTTCAGCTCGCGCCAGCACAACGCCGCGCGGGGCAATGTCGAGAAGTACCATTCTAAGATTGGCACCATCGACCTAATCAAGGGCACAGTATCCAACGAAGGCGTGGAGCGGGCCAAACTGGAAACCACCAAGCTGTCTGAATCCGAAGCGGCTTCGACCGCTGCGGACACCGGTGCTGGCAGCATGGAAGTGGCTCACATGCGCAACTGGATGGAGTGTGTCCGTTCGCGCCAGCAGCCGAACGCCCCAGTCGAAGCCGGTTACAGCCACGCGGTAGCTCTGATCATGTCTAACGCCTCGATGCGCCAAGGCATGAAGGCGACTTTCGACAGAGTGAAACGCCAGGTCATGGTAGGCGGAAAGGCCTTTATCGGCTATTGATCCACTGCCACGCGCACATGAGGTTGCCGGAGATAAACCGGAACGGCTACCCTTCGGCAGCCTCATTGCTGATCACGCAGAAAAGAAAAGAGTTTAGCCATGAAAACAAATCGTCGCACATTCATGAAAACAATCGCAGCCGCCACCTTGGTCAACGGGGCCGGTTCCGCTATGGCTCAAACAGCCTGCTGCGGCAAGATCAAGCTCGGCATCTGCTCGTCACCTAACCGCGCGGAAAAACTGAAGGCGGCCGGATTCGAATTTATCGAGTGCGCCGTGGGGGGGCTTCTGAAGCCGGAAACGCCCGATGCTGACTTCGCGCCTGAGATCGAAAAGCTGAAAGCCTGCGCCTTGCCCATTCACTCCTGCAACGGGTTCATACCCGGCAAATTCCGCCTGACCGGCCAGGAAACCATGCACGACGAGGCGTTGGCTTACGCCGTCACAGCTTGCCGCCGCGCGGACGCGATCGGCATCCCGCATATCGTCTTGGGCAGCGGTGCTGCCCGCAAAATTCCAGAAGGGTTCGATCCCGAAAAAGCCAAGGCGCAGTTCATCGAGTTCTGCCAGAAGCTCGGCGAACGGATCAAAGACCTTAAGGTGACGATCGTGCTGGAACCGCTGAACAAGGGCGAAACCAACATACTGAATTCCGTGACCGAAGGCATCGCGTATGTTGACGCCATCCGGCACCCGCGGGTGCAACTGCTCGCGGACTTCTATCATATGATGAAAGAGGACGAGGGCCCTGATGCTATTCGCAATGCCGCTGGCCGCATACTGCACTGCCATATCGCCGAACTCGAGGGACGCAAAGCCCCCGGAACCAAAGGCGAGGATTTAAGCCGCTATTTCAAGGCCCTCAAGGATATCAACTACACCGGCGGCGTCTCGTGTGAATGCGGCTGGCCCAAGGATAACGTCGAGGAAGCCTGGAAAAAGGCTGTGGCTATCATGCGGGCGCAGATGGCTTAAGCAGTGACCGCAGGTAGTAAAAATGAAACCGGCTCCTTTTCCGCTAGCTGATACCTACGAGCGTTGTCTGCCCTCGACAGTGTGTGTGCGGGAAAAAGGGGCCGGTTATTCGTCTGGCTTCCACTGGAGTGAACGCCACCTGCAATGCATCTGGTTTGACGCCCGCTATCGACCCGCATCTTTTATGCTGCCGGACGGCGAGTCGGTCAGTGTGCTTGACCCGGGCGAGTGGAATCTGGAAGCCGGCCCGGATTTCTTGAACGCCGCCTTACTCATACAGCCCGGAGCGCGACAATTGCGCGGTGATGTTGAGGTGCATGTGCGCCCCTCTGACTGGGATGCCCACAAGCACCATAATGATCCGGCCTATGACGGCGTCATAGCGCATGTAACATGGTTCAGCGGGCCACCGCCACACTCCCTTCCCGCGCATGTGTGCCGCCTGTCACTGGCCGAGCCGGTAATGTCAAACCCTTGCCTCTCGCTCGACGACATCGACCTCAAAGCCTATCCGCACGCCATTTTGCCGCAGTCGCCGCGACCCTGCGAAAGCCTGCTGCGCTCCGTCGCCCCGGACACGTCGCGCGCTCTGCTTGCCGCCGCCGGACAATTCCGTCTGCGCACCAAAACAGCACGTTTAAAGGCTCGCTTGGAACAGACTGGCGACCGGCATCAGGTTTTTTACGAAGAAGTTATGGCCGCGCTGGGCTACAAGCACAACCAGACGCCTTTCCGGGCCCTCGCGCGCCTGCTGCCTGCGCACACCCTCGCCGATTCGCGCGAAAAAGCCTTCGCCCGCCTGCTGGGAGCCGCCCGCCTCATGCCGCAGCCGGAAACCGCATGCGACGAGGAGGGCCGCATCTTCATCCGCACCCTTTGGGACTTGTGGTGGAAAAGCTCTTCAAGCACTCTGCCTGAAAACACAGGCTGGCACACTGCCTCACTGCGACCTCAAAACAACCCGGTCAGACGCTTGGCTGCGGCCGCCGCACTCTTCAGCGGCGTCTCTAATGTCTTGACGGATCTGGACCGCATACGCGCGACACCGACGCCGCGTTGGCATGCGACCGCCCAAAGTATCTTTGAAGAACGCTGTCGCTGGCCATTCTGGAACAGGCGTCTCACATTCGCATCCGCTGATGACGCAGAACACCAAACGTCGCTGCTCGGCGCCTCGCGCATAGCCGCGATACTCACTAACGTAGTAATCCCCTTAAATGCCGCCGAGGGCACACTTCCCGAGGGCCTGCCAGAACTGCTGCCGCCCGAAGACCTTTCGTCACCAATGCGGCTGACCGCAAACCATCTTTTCGGTCGCGACCACAACCCGGCTTTGTATTCCGGCAGCGCTCTGCTGCAACAGGGGCTGCTGCAAATTCACATGGACTTCTGCCTGAACGCCAAGCCCGGATGTGAAGACTGCCAGCTATGCGCCGCAATAATCAACACCCCCAAACCAGAATAACCCGCTTATGTCCGAACGCACTGATAAAGCCGTCACCCTCTTCAAATCCGGCTACAACTGTTCCCAGTCGGTTGTCTTGGCTTATTGCGACCTGTTAAACATTGACGCGAGGCAAGCCGCGCAAATGGCGTGTGGCCTAGGCGCTGGCCTAGGACGTATGCGCGAAGTCTGCGGCGCTGTCTCAGGCATGGCTTTGCTGGCCGGCTGCAAACACAGCGGAGCGGAACCCGACCCGGTCGCTAAAAAGAAAACCTACGAAGCCGTCCAAGCCATGTCTGAAGAATTCCGCAAAAAGAACGGCAGCATCATCTGCCGCCAACTGCTCGGGCTGGAAAAGGCCGAGCATGACCCCACACCGTCTGAACGCAACGTCGAATATTACAAAAAACGCCCGTGCTCGGAGTATGTGGCTGACGCCGCAAAGCTTGTGGAAAGCTATCTGCTTTGAGCCTGCCACCAGCGCCTGTCAGGAGCCGGGGTGCACAAACGGCTGTTGCGCGGCGCACATTGGGCACTCAGCAGGCTCCCAAACCTCAGGCGCAAGTTGCAGCAGGGAAAAAACCGGATATTCAAAAACCGCTTTGCCTGCACTGCGGTCAACCAGCACTAGAATTGCCGCCACCTCCGCCCCGGCCGCTTTTACCAGGTCGACTGTCTCCTGCACCCGGCCGCCGCGCGTGATCACATCCTCCGCCACAACATAACGCTCGCCCGGTTTGATCGTAAAACGCCGCATAACGAGTTTGTTGTCCTGCTTCTCAGCAAAAATACACTTCTGGTCCATAGCCCGAGCCACTTCATGCCCTACCAGAATCCCGCCAAGGGCGGGCGAGATAACCCCGTCGACTACACCTATATCCGCCGCCTCACGCATACGCCTTACCAGCTCTTCGCAAAGCTCGCCAGCGGTTCTAGGGTACCGTAAAACATTCGCGCACTGGAAAAAACGATTGCTGTGCAACCCCGAACGCAGTTCGAAATGCCCGTTCAAAAGCGCCCCGGTCTCTTCCAGCCTCTGCATAACATCTTTTTCTGTCATCATTATTGTTTCCTTTTGCTTAATTCTTGAGACTTTTGAGGGGTCTACAAGAAATTCATCTGCCTTTTGTCAAACCAGTACGCCATCTCGCAACTCCACTCTGCGGCCCATGCGCAAAGCGCAATCAGCCGAATGCGTGACGACTATCAAAGTGGTCTGCTCTTCCGAATTCAGGCGCAGCAACAGGTCAATGAGACCGCCAGCGGTGGCGTGGTCCAATGCGCCTGTCGGCTCATCCGCCAAAAGCAGCCCCGGCCGCATCACCAAAGCACGGGCCACTGCCACGCGCTGCCGTTCACCCCCGGAAAGCTGTCCGGGGAAATGATGAGCACGCTCGGCTAGCCCGACACGATCAAGCAACTGCCCGGCCCTCTCGGCATACCCCGCCGAGGCATCGCCCCCCCACGCCGGAACCAACACATTTTCCAGCGCAGTGAGCTGGGGCAACAGATGGTGCGCCTGAAAAACAAACCCGATCTCACGGTTGCGCAGCAGGGAACTTGCTCTCTCGTCAAGCCCGCCCAAATCACGCCCGTTGACCAGCACTGAGCCGCTGTCGGGTATATCCAAGGCACCTATTAGCTGCAGCAATGTGGTTTTGCCCGACCCTGAAGGCCCGGTGACCGCCACGCTCTCGCCAGCATTCACTCGCATGGTGACACCGCACAATACCGCCACCGGATCACGCCCGGGAACAGCAAAAGCGCGCGTAACATTCTCAACCGCAACCTCAGCCCCCATACCCATGCTTAACCCTCTCCTTCCAAGAAAACTAAAGCCCCGTCCGCAACACAAACCGCCGCATTCTTCCCTAACGCCAGCAGACCGTGAATATCATCGCCAAGTTTCACACTGAAGGTTGTTTCGTCTGGCTGGTCAAGCACGTGAAATGCGCCATCTGAAAGAACAAACAGCCTGCCGCCCTGACTAACTAGCCCATCGACCTCCGCCGGAAAAACAGCCTTCCCGGCTGACTCCAGAACGCTGCCATGAAAGTTCCAAAAAGAAACCACGCCTTCGGCGCTGCCCATGGCTACCATGCCGCCAAAGGCCATCACTGGGGTCAAAAAAGCCTCGGTCTGGGAAACCTCGGCATAAGACAAGTGAGCCATAGTCAAAACGTTAACCGCCACCAGCCGTCCCTGCCGTGTGCCCGCACATAAAATTCCACCATCAAGCGCCAGCAAGCCGCCGGCCATCTGGTCGTTATCGCCTAACTTGACCGAGCCGAGCAATGCTCCGCTATGCGCGTCAAACACATGCACAGCCCCGTCGCAATTGCCGTAAACTATCCTTTCCCCAACCAGAACCGGCTCCCCGTCAAAGCGGTTGGTAGGCTCGCTCTTCCACAACAGCGATCCATCACGCATGCTCAAACAGAAGATGACGCCATCGCTCTGCGACACCACCAACAAGGTCTCAATCCCGTTCACCAACAGACCTAGCAACGGCTTGTGCTGAAAACGCGCGTCAAGCTTAACCGACCACACAGTGTCTCCGTCTTCCTTACGCAGCAGAGCTACATCACCGTCAACCGCAGCGAGTGCCAGGCAATCGCCGCATGCCAAGGCTGGCGCAGCAAACGAACGCAAGTCCAAAGACTTGCGCCATAAAATACTGCCGCTCCTCGACAAGGCCGTCACCGTCCCGCCCTTGTCTGTCAGAAACAAACATTTTCCCGAAACACCAACAGCCGGGGTGTTCGGGGGAAGCGGCATTTGAACGCGCCATGAAACACGCCAGCCAACTTTGGCTGAGTTGACTTCGGCCAACCCTTGCAGCCCTCTCTCTTTCTTGTCTGCCGCCGCAGGTTTCCTCTCGCGGAATTCGCGCAGCGCAAAAAGACTCAGTAGCGCCAAAGGCATCATCCACAACCAAACCCTGTAATTCATCGCGCAGCCTTCCAGTAAACTTCCACGAACCCGCGGGCAGCTCCTTTGGCCTTGCCGCGCAAGAGCGCGCGCTCAATCACCGCGCCGCCCGTCGTCAGCGGCGGAATTGCCAGCACATGCTCCACGCTGCCATCAATGCCGGTCTCGACATAAAAGCGGGCATGCCCTTCCCGCCCGGGCATTTCCAGCAACTCCAAGTCCGCCTTAAACGCACTATCAGACAAACTCGAATCCGGCAACAGCCGCACACCTGACAATGAATCAAGCCGCTCGGGTTCATTAACTTTACAAATCACCGAAGGCACCGGAACCTCAGATAACCGCAGGGACAAGGGTTCCACAGCCGCCGGTCGCCACCCTTCCGAAAAGCTGCTGCCCTGCTCCATAAATGATGGCGGCGGCAGCTTATCGCGCAGCTCGTCTAGGCCTAGATCTATAGCGAACGCAGGCGACAGCACCCCACCATCGCCTCCCATCCAGTCGGACCGCGCTTTTCTTAACATTTTCAGCGCTTCAGAGGGCTCCAAAACAACGTAAGACGCCCGAGGGCTAGGCAGCGGAGCGAACTTGCGTGGGCTATAAAAGACCGCGCTGACCGGCAAACCGCTCCACAAGAATATCGTTATCCCTAATATCGCGAAGGCCTGCCACCAGAAAAGCACGGGACGCCGCGACGCCTTGGCGCGGAACCTTCTCAAACCCTGCTTCCGTTCAGTGTCATAGGCAAACATCCGACCCCCGGCAAACGAACCCGTTCAATTCGGTTTCTCTGAAACGTTAACACGCTGTGCACCAGCTTCACGCGCGACATTAACAAACAGCACAACATCCCCGTGCGGCACCCGCTTGTCCGCCATCAAAAGCAGTTCGCGCGCGGCACTCTGTGATATGCGCCCCTTAATCCGTTCAGCGAGCAGGACAACCTGCGAATCATCGCCCAGATTGAAGCGGTCGTCGTCTAAAAACACCAGAGTTTCATCTCCGCCCGGCATGTCACGCGAGACCGATATCATCAATGCCGTTAAACCGTCTCTGCCGCCCTCGCGCAACGGGGCGCGCGGCAGGTCGAACATCATGCCGGGCGCGATAACAAGGCGTCCGTGAACGAACAGCAGCAGGCAAACCAAGATCAACGCGTTGATCCATGGTGCCGAGGCCAACAATGTCCTTGCCCACTGTCCACCGAAGCGATAAACATTGCGGTGCCGCCGCACGAGTCCGCTCCAACTTTCTTTCTGTCCGGATTTCATATCAGCCTCATAACATGGACGTGTTCTGTTTTGTCAGAAAAGCCACTATCTCAGAAGCGGCCGCCTCCATATCCAAAACAATCCTCTCGATCCTGACCATCAACAACGCATACATAACATGGCAAGGCACCGCTACCATGAGTCCAGCCACCGCTGCCAAAAGCGCATGCATCAGGCCAGAAGTCAAATCCGTGCTCTGAATCACCGGCGCCTGTTCATTCATATCGTGCACAATCCTGACGATCCCTAAAAGCGTCCCCAAAAGCCCCAGCAAAGGTGCGGTCTGGCACGTCACAGCCAGTGAGGCCAAACGCCGCTCCATTCTCGACAATTCGGCGCGTCCTTTGTTGTCAACCGCCTCGCGCATGGCCTCCAGCGACCCGTTACGGTGCCTGATGGCCGTTAGCGTCACCGCCGCAACCGGACCGGGCGTTTCCTCGCAAATCACCATGGCCTCGTCTACATTGCCGTTTTCCAGCACATTGCAAACGCCTTTAAGAAAATCATCATAATCGATTTGAGCCCGGCGCAGGTGCAAAAGCCGCTCGAAAAAAACGATGATTGCAGCCACACCAAGTAACAATAACAGCCAGAACACCGGACCGCCCTGCCATAAGCCATTCATCCAACACCTGCTTTCTTCCCGCGCAAACGTTCTATCCTCAACCGCGCCTCTTCCTCGCCTGGCACCCCCATCTGCAACACTCTGTGCAGAATACGCACCGCCTGCTCAGGCTCGTTTTTTGCCTCATACATATCCGCCACGTTGAAAACGGCCCTTACAAATAGCGTTGTGCCAGTATCATCATACCATACCCCGCGCTTTCGCTCATCCTGATACCGCACGATCACTTCGGCATAATAGTGGTTTATAGACTCATCCGCCCTCTTCAGTTTTTCCAGACAACGCGCTGCCTTGAAGTGTAACTGCAAGGTCAGCGCCGGCGTCATAGAACCTTGCTCCAGGCGTTGACGGTAGGCCTCTAAAGCTTCCTGGTACCTTGCGCTGTTATCTGCGCCCATAGCGAACAGGCTGTCGCCTTTCCTTGCCAGCGCCATGCGGCTCCATTCGCTTTCCGGAGTCTGCGATATTACTTGCTCAAGCAACAACACCGCCTCGTCAAACCGCGCCAGTTCGATCAGCGCGTCCGCCTGCACCAGCAGCGCCTCGGGCATGCGCAAACTCTGCGGATAGGAACGTGCCATGCGCGTCACCAACTCAACCGCCCCGGTCAGGTCATTGTCCCCAATGGCCGAACGCGCCGCCCACAGCAGCGCCGCGTCCGCCCACTGATTGTCGGGCCAGCGTGTCACGTAATCCAGAAAGAACCGTCGCGCGTCGCCATACTGACCCCGGTTGTAGTCGTACTTTCCCAGCCAAAGCACGACATCGGGCAAACGCGGCGACTCAGGGAAATTCATAAGGAAAGAATTGGCGGACGCGCGCGCCTCCTGATCGCGCCCCAAACCATAGAGGCATAACGTGATCATGAACCGGGCCTCTCCGCGGCGCTGCACATCCGTTTCCGCCACTGTCGCGAAATCCTGCATTGCTGACTCGAATCGGTATATCCTGTAGCGAGCTTTGCCGCGCCCCATCAAAGCGTCCCCCTGCACATCCTTTTGGCTGAACGCCTCGATCACGTCTGTGTACGTCTGTATCGCGCCTTCAATATCGTCTCCGCCAGCCTGCAAGGCCGCAAGCCTCAGCAGGGCCTTGTAAGCCAGATCACGATTCGGATAACTATTAAAAATCTTCCTGTAGCAGGCACTGGCCTCTTCAATCAAACCCGCGCGCTCAAAACAGTCGGCGCTCTGAAACAAGGCATCTCCAGCATACTGCGATGCAGGATAGTCTTTCCAAAGTTCAGTGTAAGCATTTGCGGCTTCCGAATATCTGGAGTCCGCCAAAAGCGCGTCGGCACGCTTGAAAAGGCACTCCGCTTTTAAAGCAAGGTTGGTGGTCGTCTCAGCCGCGCGCATAAAAGCTCCGCCTGCCTCAGAATAACGCCCCAACCGCATCAATGCCCACCCGCGGCCCTGCAAAGCCCTTTCGTCCACTAGTGAGGACGGATAAGTCTCAAGGAAAATCCGGTATTCTTTAGCCGCCCTTTCATGGCGGCCTAAACGCAACAGCGCATCCGCCAGATTGAGCTGCGCCTGCATCGACATCTGATGGTCGGGAAACTCACGGACCAGCGCTTGGATCACCGTCTCAGCCTCGTCGATAGTCTCTGTATCCGACAACAAAAGGTCGCCGAGCCGGAACCCCGCCAGACGCCGTGTTTCCGGTTGCCGCGCACGCGCGTGAGCCGAACGCGCATAGGCCACAGCCTCGTTTGTACGCCCGCGCCCCAGTTCATGCACGCTCATCTCGATCATGGCCTGCACGCGCGCCGCCTCGCTCGCACGCTCATCCATGGCCAGACGGTTGAAGTTCATCGCGGCCTCTTCGGTTTTGCCGCCTCGCATCAGCATCCTGGCGCGCAACAGCAATCCGTCGCTGGTCTTGTCGTTGGACACTCCCAGTTCGCCCTGCATCTTGAGCACGTTCAGGGCCTTCTCAATCAATCCCACACGCTCTAAAGCCAAGGCCCAGTCTAAAGCATTGGCAGCCCTGAGCACGGCGTTTGTGGAGGTTTTGTCCACCGCTGCATACAATGACAACGCGCCCTCCATGTCGCCGTCGGCCTGGCGCGCACGCGCTGCCAAAAACCGCAAGGCGTCGGCATAGACCGTCGCGTTATTTTTTGCTGACTCGGCCACCTTGGCTGCGTCACGCGGCCTGCCGGTATTGAGCAAAGCCAATGCGCGCCAGTAAACGAAAGCCTCTGGCAGCCGCGCCTCCCGGACAAGCCGCTCTTCCACATCAAGCCGTCGCAACATCTCGTCGAACCGCCGCTGGCCGTTCAAAGACTCCAGCAGCACTATGAAAGCCTGCTCTGCGTCAGCCCCGCGCACAGCCAAGGCCCGCCCAGCAAATGTCTCCGCGATCGCGTAGAGCCCGTCCCGCAAGGCCTCCTTGGCCACGTCCATATCGCCTGCGCAGACACACTGCGTCAGCAGCACTGCCACCGACGCCACTCGGCTTATACGCCCATACGCCTTATATTTCGATATCTTTTTCACAATCCGCTATACCTTGCCCCGAAAAGAAAGACGCGCGAAAACCCCCTCGCAAATATGCTCTGCAACCATATCAAGCCACTTTTCACGCTCAACTTCAGGCGGACAAAACCGCTCGGCCCAACCCGGCTTTGCCAAAGCGTAAACCACGCACTGCGCATTTATCGAGCTGTGCCACAAATTAATCATCGCCAAATCCCCCCCGTCTATCGCCATGCTCAACAGTCGACGGAAGCACTGTCGCATAGGTACTGAAAATTTCCGGTCTATGTCTTGCGCCATATCCGAGGGCACACATGATTCCATGCCCATTAAACGCGCCACCCAGCTCTCCGGCGGCCTAGTCGCGGCGCATATCGCGATTGCGCGCCGCACCCACGACCTGATCGCTTCACGCCATGTCGTTTCATCCCGCACCGCATCCGGAATAGCCATCATAGGCTTTGCCACATTCTCGAACAGCTTGGCTATCACCGCCTTGTATAGCTCGGCTTTCGACTTGAAGTAGTAATTGACCAGAGCCACATTTACTTCCGCCTCCGCGCAGATCATCCTGATGGTAGCGGCTTTGTAACCGCGCTCAGCAAAAACCTTTGCCGCCGCGTTTAATATGCGGTCCTGCGTACATCGGCATTCCCAACCTTCACACCCTTTATCCCGATCGCCGTCCACAATGCCTCCCGCATTAAATACACGCGCTTAAATTACAGCCGGACGCCTCTGATGTCAAAAGTAAACCAGCTCGGTCAGAAGTGAAATATCAGCCGTGCTCGTTTTTCCGAAAACACCCTGCTCAATTATTGTCGCCTAATGAATTTAAGCGGAAATATTTGACGCCTTGTCGGCCCGAAGCCAACTCGCGTGCCTTTATCTGCCACATTCCTGGAGTGTCGTTCCTGGCCATAGCAAGCTGTATATCCAAGGTGCCGTCTTTCGCCCCGTAATATCCGCTCCATTCGCTCTCGTCGCCGGAAGGGTCACGGATCACAAGCTTAAGCGGCACCACC
>JAQVQN010000265.1 GCA_028701555.1 Kiritimatiellia bacterium
AGGTCGTAAGGTCATGCATAATACTGTAAATGAGTCGCCGGAAATATTCCGCGACGAGATAGCGCTCTGGAAATTGTTGTTCGAACAGTCCAGAGACGGCATTGTGATTCTCAAAACAAACGGCAAAGTTTATGAGACGAATAAACGGTTTGCCGACATGCTCGGTTATTCGATGGACGAGGTACGTAAGCTACATGTGGGGGATTGGGAAGCGCTGCATGGAAAGAATGAGCTGTCTGGAATGCTCAGCGCTGTCAGCGAGGCTGGCGATCATTTCGTCACGATGCACAAACGTAAAGATGGTACGCAGTATGATGTTGAGATCAGCACAAGCGGAACCACATACAGGGGGCATAAGCTGATATTCTGCATTTGCCGGGACATCACCGAACGCAAGCGGTGCGAAAAAGAACGTGAACGGCTTATCAGCAAACTGCAAAAGGCGATAGACGAAATCAAGACGCTCGAAGGAATCATACCGATTTGCGCCGGATGCAAGAAAATCCGTGATGACACTGGCTTTTGGGAGCAGGTCGACGCTTATGTTTCCAAACGGACATCTGCGCGTTTCTCGCACGGGCTTTGTCCCGCGTGCATGAAGAAATACTATCCGGAGATTACCGACGCAAAGTAGTATCCTGTGCGATTGAAAAATGTTGCCATCGCACAGGAATCAGAAGACGTAAGTCAGGAATCAGGAGTTTGAATGCCAGCAATTTACCCGGAAACCAGCGAGTTGTTTGCATCTCGTGCTTTACGGTCTCCGTGTCGCATGTTGTGTGTTTGTTTGACATTGGCTTGCGCTTGCTCTGGAGTGGGCGTGTCAGAGCTGCTGCCGCCTGATCTCGCTGGCGATTACACTGTGCGGCAATGGACTTTGGATAACGGCTTGCCTGACAGTCAGGTGTGCGGCGTGGTTCAGGGGGCGGACGGTTATCTGTGGCTTGCGACGGCGCGCTTCCTGCTGCGTTTCGACGGACGAACTTTCGTGAACGTGGCGCTGCCGGCCCAG
Source organism: Kiritimatiellia bacterium (assembly GCA_028701555.1). Lineage (GTDB taxonomy): Bacteria > Verrucomicrobiota > Kiritimatiellia > RFP12 > UBA1067 > JAQVQN01. Next base: position 1,013 of record JAQVQN010000265.1, read on the forward strand.
ACTGCTGTAGGCCGCAACGAAGGCGTCTTTAAGGACAGCCGTGGCGGCTTGTGGGTGTATGGCTATCTCGGCGCGGTGCGCTATTATGACGGCGTCTGGTGGCAGAGCGAGCAGGGAGGTATTCCGCGGGGGCGGATAACGTCTGTGGTTGAGTCGGCTGACGGCACGGTTTATTTCTCGCAAGAGAGCCGTGTTTACGCTTGGCGGGAAGGACGTGTTGCAGCGGTGTTGTCCGACGTTGATTTTCCGGACGAGTCGTTCGGAGTCCGTCAAATGGTGGTCGGCGAAGGCGGCGCCATGTGGCTGGCCGTGGGATACGGGCTTTGGCGCTGGATGCCTGATGCTGAAAAGAGCCCGGAGCGCATGACCGACATCCGTTCCGAGTGGGTGCTGGGTATAGACGCTGACGGTGCGTTGGTGGCGCATGGATCGTTTGTTTGCCTGCGCCGTGCGGGTGACAATTGGGAACGGATGCCGCTGGACGGTCCGGTTTCCGCCCGCTGTTTAATGGCTTTGCCGGACAAGACCATGTGGCTCGGGCATGACGCGGGCATTGATGTATTTTCCGGCGGCAAATGGCACGGCCACGGATCGGGTTTTCCTTACGGGGCAACGACGGTTATGGGGTTAGCGCGGGATCGTGAGGACAACGTCTGGTTGGCCACTTCAGGAAGTTTGCTCAGGGTCAGGCGCAGCGTGCTGCGGCCTGTTCCGGTGCGCGGTATGCTGGACGGCAGGGTTTCGGCGGTGTGGGCCGAGTCGGACGGTCACGTCTGGGCTGGCTTACGTTCTGGCGGGATAGCTACCGGACAAAGTGCCGGACTTACGCGCATGCGTATCGGCGACCCGGACTTTGACCGGGTTGTACCTCAGGCTTTATATCGGCAGACCGACGGGGTTTTGTGGTGCGGCGGTGCTGACGGCAACCTGTGGAAGATCGTTGACCAGACTGCCGAGCGGGTTGATTGCGCCAATGCGGGCGGACTTCGGGCTATTACTGGAATGGGTGGGGTTCCGTTGTGGGTGGCGACATCGCGCGGTCTCTTGGCATACGACACTGACAAAGGCAGCATTGAGGAGCTGGCATGGCCGTCGGACCCGGTTTTGTCGTTATGGCTTGAGCGTGACGGGGTGCTGTGTGTCGGGCACGAGAGTCTGGGGCTTGCTATTCTGTATTCGGGTGTCCGTGACGATTTCCTGCCTGAAACCGCTCTGCCAGGACGTGCTGTCAGGGCATTGTACCGAGACAGCGATGGCGTTCTGTGGATCGGAGGGCAGGAAGGACTGGCGCGCTGGGACAATGGCAGCAAATTTGTTTTCCGGCGCGAGCACGGTCTTTGGAACGCCTCGGTGCGACAGATCGCCGAAGACGCCGGGGGCGGGCTGTGGGTGGGGGCGGCCGACGGTCTGATGCGGATCGAGAAGCGTGATCTGGCGGCAGTGGCTGAAGGCCGTGAGTCATGGCTTGCTGTGCGGACTTTCGGGGCGGAGTCAGGTTTGGATGGTGACGTTGCGTGCGTCGGCGGTGTTTTCTTTCCGGTGCATGACCCGCCTTACGATCGGCTCTGGTTCCCCACGGAAGGCGGTCTGTTCACGGTTGAAACGCGTTCGCTGCCGCCGCCGCGCCCTCCGCCGGAGGTGCGGCTGACCTCAGTGGGGATGGGAAGACTTACAGTGGCCCGCACCGACGGAATCCAGCGGGTTGCCTTGACGGACGCGCCGCGTGATGTGCAGATTGATTATGCGGCATTGGATTTCACTACGCCAGAGCGCATCTGGTTTAGGCACGAACTGACGGGGCCTGTCTCGCAGCGCTCGGGATGGACCGAAGAGCGCAGCGTCCGTTTCGAGCGTCTGCCGCCGGGAACGTACCGCTTCCGGGTTATGGCTTGCAACGGTGACGGTGTCTGGAACACACAGGGCGCGGCGTTCGAATGGACCGCTCAACCATTTTTCTGGGAGACTGCGTTGTTCCGGATCATGTGCCTGTGCGCGGGCGGCTTTACACTGGTTTTGCTGGTGCTGTCAGCCGAGCGTCGCCGCGTACGGCTGCGGCTGGCCGCTGCTGCGCGCAAAGAAGAGCTGTCGAATGAGCGTGCGCGTATCGCGCGTGACCTGCATGACGAGATTGGGGCTAAGTTGACCAAGCTGGCGCTGCTGGGTGACATGGCGGCGGAAGACGCCACGGATAATCCTTCATTGCGCCGCGAGGTCGAGGAGATGTCTGTCGCGGCGCGTGCGACGCACCGGGCTTTCGATGAGATCGTCTGGTCGGTCAGTCCCCGTAACGACACGGTGCGCCGTCTCTCGCATTACATCTGCAAATATGCGGAGGAGTTTTTCTCCGGCACTCCGGTGGAGTGCCGCTGTTATTTGCCGAAAGAGTTGCCGGACGCTAAGCTGCACCCGCGCAGCAGGCACCAAATGTTTCTGGCGGTTAAAGAGGGTCTCAACAATGTACTCAAGCATGCCCGTGCCCGGCAAGTTGCGATCACGGTCAGTTTGCAGGATGGCAGGTTACGGGTAGAGGTTGCGGATGACGGCGGTGGGTTTGATCTTGAAGCGGCAGGCGAGGCTGGCGAGGGTATCCGCAACATGCGTGAACGCATGGTGGCTGTGGGCGGCACGTTTGACATAGTGAGCGGCTCTGGCAGCGGCACGACTCTGGTTTTTGAGATGCCTAAGGGCAGGGAGACGCGGGCATGAAAGATCGGCTCGGACAATCTTCAGGTGCGGCGGACAGCCGTGTCATTCGGGTCGCGGTCGTCGAAGACGACAGCCAGTTGCGCCAGACGCTGGAGACTTTTCTAAACCGCAGTCCCGGCATGTGCTTTGTGGCGGGTTACGGCAGCGCTGAGGAGGCCCTGGTGAAAGTGGTTGGCGACAATCCGGATGTCGTGCTGATGGACATACGTCTGCCAGGGATGAGCGGGGTAGCCTGCGTGGGACGGTTGCGCGAGATCTTGCCTTCGGCAAAGGCGGTAATGCTGACGGCATACGAGGATGACGATGACGTTTTCCAGTCGCTGGCCGCGGGAGCCTTCGGCTATCTGGTCAAGAGCGTGGAGTCGGTGCGGCTACGCGAGGCGATCCGCGAGGCGTACCGCGGAGGTTCGCCCATATCAGGCAGCGTGGCCAGAAAGCTCGTGGAGTTTGTCCAGCACCCTTCGGCTGAGGCGAGCGCGGCAGACACGCTTGAAACGCTGTCGCAGCGCGAGGGT
>JAQVQN010000266.1 GCA_028701555.1 Kiritimatiellia bacterium
CACCACCAACTGCCTGATGCCGCCCAAACCATCCTACGCCGGTAACCTCTATACCACGGCCGAGGTCGGCTGGCCGGGGGTCACGCATATCGCGGCTGACGCCAAAGGCCATAAAGACTTTTCCTCGATGATTGAGCACGCCATCCGGCTCGGCGGCTGGCAGGAGGAGACGCAGGGAGATCCGCTGATGACCGGTTTCGCGCACAACGCCGTACTCTCCGTGGCCGACAAGGTGGTCGCGGCGGTCAAGTCCGGCGCGGTCAAGCACATCTTTCTGGTGGGCGGCTGCGACGGCGCCAGGCTCGGGCGCGACTACTACACCGAGTTCGTGGAGAAAGCGCCCAAAGACACTCTGATACTTACGCTGGCTTGCGGCAAGTTCCGCTTCAACCACTTGCAGTCCAAGCTCGGCGACATCGGCGGTATACCGCGCCTGCTCGATATGGGTCAATGCAATGACGCCTACTCGGCCATCAAGGTGGCGGTGGCGCTCACGAAGGTCTTCGGTTGCGGCGTGAACGACCTGCCGCTCTCGCTGATCCTCTCTTGGTACGAACAGAAGGCGGTCTGCATCCTGCTGACCCTACTGGCGCTCGGCATCAAGAATATCCGCATCGGGCCCAGCTTGCCGGCATTTGTCTCGCCAACTGTCCTGAACGTGCTGGTCGAGAAATTCGGCCTGACACCGATCAAGACCGCCGACGAGGATCTGGCCGCAATATTGGGTAAATGACTTGGGACGGGGCGTGATCGCCGGGCGTGCCGTTCGCGGACGTCCCGGCGATACGTACGTGACTGGCGACAAGCGACCAGCGACAGGCCGCAAAGGCAAAATTAAAATTGCCAACAACCCTGACCTTCTGCTTGACCTTGCGGCCAAATGCTGGCAGACTATCACGATACGAATGAGAAAAGGCAGTCCGATACACGGTTTGCCCAAAGGAGAAATTATGACCAACGCAAACGCAAAAGGATTTACACTGGTTGAGCTGCTCGTCGTGATCGGCATTTTAGGCATTCTTTCGGCAGCGCTGTTTCCCGCCATCTCGAACGCTGTTATGCAGGCGAATATGACAGCCGTAGGCACACGTGGACGCGACATTTTCGTGGCGATCACAGGTGCCAACACTGAGCGGGAGCCGCTGGGTCTCGGCAACGTGTGGCCGAAGACTAAGGCACCGGCAGGCGCCGATACCGGTAGCGGAGAGCCTGACATTGCCGACAAAGCGTTCGGTACCGCGGAAGAGTATTTTGAATTCCTGTATGATGGTAAGAACATAGGTAAAACGACTTGGAGCCCCTATGTGGCCGGGTTCGATTACGGAAAGCTGGCTGGCGCGGGAGTTTCTTCGCAGCCCGGCGGTTCAACGACGCTGCAAAAGGAATATGTCATGTGGGCCATCGGAGCCAACGTTCGCGACGAGATGGAGGATGTCCTCCCAATCTTGGTCACGCGCAATGTCGACTGTTCCCAGTTGTCCAGTAAATACGAGGGTAAATCAGCCACGAAAGTTGAGCTGGGAACAAAGTTTTCCACGCCCTTCTCAAACAAGGCTTTCGTGATGGTTCGCAAAGGCGGCGCGATCTTCAAAGCCCGCGACAAATACAGCAACCTCAAGGTTATCTACCAGGGTCAGCAGTTTGACCTAAATCCCTCCGGTAGTGGCGGCAACAGTGACTTGGATCCTTTCCAGTACTTGACCCCCGGCGGCAAAGAGACCCCCACAGGATCGTAAGATCTATCGGGTTAAAGGTGGGATATTCCCAAAGGGGAGCGGCTAGCCGCTCCCTTTTTTTTGGAATTTTTAACAATGATAGCGCGAGTGGCCACAGACATATCTGCGGATCGGCTTTTCGACTATGCGGTGCCGGCAGAGCTGATGCCGCGCTTATGCGTCGGCCAGCGTGTGCGTGTGCCTTTCGGCCGACGTACGGCTGATGCCTATGTGGTGGAGCTTACGGCGGAAACCGCGCCGTCTCCCGTTGTTCCCGATCTCTTCAATCAGTCCGATCGGCCGGATCTGTCTGATCTGTCCAGCCTTCCCGCCGCCCGGCACCTGCGCTCGCTTCTCGCGATCGAAGATGATACGCCGTTCCTGTCGCCGGACCTGATCCGTCTTGCGCGCTGGATAGCGGAGTACACCTGCACACCGCTGGAATTATGCCTGCGCTGCGCCCTGCCGGCGCCTGTACGCAACCGCGATGTGCGCGCCAAGGAGCGCCTCTATGTTTCGCCTGTGGCGGAAGCCGCGGGTTTGACCGAGCGCCAAGCCGAGCTGCATGCCGATCTCGTGCGTGTAGGCGGCGGCTGGCTGCACAGCCTGACCCGCGAGTTTTCCTGTTCGCCGCAGACACTTAAGGCCCTGGCCGCTAAGGGAGCGGCCGTGATTGAAGCGCGTCAAATGCGACGTGACCCTCTGGCCCGACGCAAAATCCTGCCGACGCTACCGATGCCTTTGATGCCGGAACAGGCCGCAGCCCTAGAACAGATCGTCGCGCTGATTGAGTCGGAAGAAGAAGATGTCACGGACGGACAAGGATCAGCACGGACGGACACGGGAAAAATCGCGCCCAAGCCGCTGTTGCTCTTCGGCGTGACCGGTTCCGGCAAGACCGAGGTTTACCTGCAGGCTATTTCCAAGGTGCTGGAACGCGGCTGCGGCGCGATCGTGCTGGTGCCGGAAATCGCGCTAACGCCCCAGACCGTGCAGCGTTTTGCGGCACGTTTCGGTCAGCGGGTGGCCGTGCTGCACAGTGCCCTCAGCGACGGCGAGCGTTTCGATGAGTGGCACCGTATCCGCAGCGGCTCGGCCACGGTGGTGGTCGGGCCACGCTCTGCGGTGTTCGCGCCTGTGCGCGACCTCGGTTTGATCGTTGTCGACGAGGAGCACGAGCCATCCTACAAGCAGGACGAGGCCCCGCGCTACAATGCGCGTGACGTGGCCGTGATGCGCGGACATCTCGAAAAATGCGCCGTGGTGCTCGGCAGCGCCACCCCGGCCATGGAGACATGGCTGAATGTCAAGCGTGGCAAATACGCTTTGGCACGGCTCTCTAAACGCGTGGCAGGCCGCGCCATGCCGCATGTGCGGCTGGTGGATATGCGGATGGAAAGTGTCAAGGCCGGGCACGCCCGCATTTTTTCCGAAGATCTGCTCGCTGCCCTTAATCTGCGACTGGAGCGCGGCGAGCAATCGATTCTCTTCCTAAACCGGCGCGGCTACGCCAACTCCCTGCTCTGCCCCTCCTGCGGGCACGCTGAAACCTGCGAGGCCTGCAACATCGCCTACACCTACCATCAGGCCGACAACTGTCTGCGCTGCCACATCTGCGGCGGATGGCGTCATGTCCCATCCAAGTGCCCGGAATGCGGCGACCCCGCCTTCAAATACGCGGGAACCGGCACACAGAGGGCGGAGTCGGCACTGCGCAAATGCTTCCCGAAGGCGAGTGTGCTGCGCATGGACGCGGACGTGACCTCACGCAAACAAAGTCACGACGAGCTGCTGTCCATTTTCAAAAGCGGACGGGCTGACATCCTGTTAGGCACCCAGATGATCGCTAAGGGATTGGATTTCCCTAACGTGACGCTGGTGGGTGTGCTCATGGCAGACCTCAGTCTGAACATGCCGGATTTTCGCGCTGCGGAACGCACCTACCAGTTGCTGGCGCAGGTTTCAGGGCGTGCCGGACGGGCCGACCTGCCAGGCGAGGTTTTCATACAGACCTACGCGCCTGAACACCCGGCCGTGCGCGCCGCCGCATCTGACGCGGGCTTCGAGCCATTCGCCGAGCGCGAACTCGCCGAACGCGAAGAGGGCGGCTATCCGCCCTACAGTCGCCTGGTCTGCCTGACCTTCAAAGGCACTTCGGAAGACAAGACGCGGTTAAGTGCAGAAACTCTGGCCAAAGCGCTTATGGTACAGGGCGGGCGCTTGCGGGTCTCGGCGGCCTGCCCGGCACCGCTGGCCAAAGCCAAGGGCATGTTTCGCTACCAGGTTCTGATGATGGCACCGACCGCGCGCGCCATGACCACGCCGTTGCGGGCCACCCTCGCACGCGCCCCGCTGCCGACGGATGTTTCCCTGTCCATCGATGTCGATGCCCTTAATGTGATTTAACGGAACCACTGCAGGCACAGCCCATGACGATTAGTCCCACAGTTCATCGCACACTTGAGTTCACGCCTGCTTGGTTACGCTTAAGCCACATGCCTAGTCGGCATTG
>JAQVQN010000267.1 GCA_028701555.1 Kiritimatiellia bacterium
CGCCACGGTAATATTGCGCCTGCCGACAAAGACAAACGCTTGTCAGGAACCACCAGGTCTTCATCAAAAACCAACTGGGCACCAAGACCGGCGCAAACCGAACAGGCACCATAAGGGCTATTGAACGAGAAAGAGCGCGGCTTAAGTTCTTCGAAGCTGATGGCGCATTCCTCGCAAGCGTTCCTTTCCGATAGTAGCTCCTCTTGCGTAACTCCGTCAGGCGTCTGGTATTGCGTTCGCATCAAGCCGTTGCCGTGTTTCAAGGCCAGTTCGACGGAATCAGTCAGTCGGGTGCGCACGCCGTTGCCGATTATCAGCCGGTCAACCACGGCATCGATCGAGTGTGCCTTATTTTTGTTCAACGGCGGCACATCTTCCAACGCCAACATTTTTCCGTCAACCCTTACACGCACGAATCCTTGGCGGCGAATAGACTCAAACACATCCTCATGCCGCCCCTTGCGTCCGTTCGTTAAAGGTGCCAGCAATGCCAGTTTGGTTTTGTCCGGCAGCGCGAGCAGGCGTTCTACAATCTGCTCGGCGCTTTGTTTTGCCACAGGCTTGCCGCACTTGGGGCAGTGGGCATGGCCGATACTTCCGTAAAACAAGCGCAGATAGTCGTGGATTTCAGTAACTGTTGCTACCACAGAGCGCGGGTTGCCTCCTGAGCTCCGTTGTTCGATTGATATTGCCGGCGACAAGCCTTCAATGTGGTCGACATCCGGCTTCTGCATCTGATCAAGAAACTGCCGCGCGTAGGCTGACAGACTTTCAACATAACGTCGCTGTCCTTCGGCATAAAGCGTATCGAAAGCCAACGACGATTTTCCCGAGCCGCTCAATCCGGTCACAACTGTCAAAGAGTCGCGCGGTATGCGCACGTTGACATTCTTCAAATTATGTTGCCGAGCACCTGTGATTAATATGTCTGACATTGAATATCGGTTTTTAGGCGGCTAGCGTAGATTTCCTGCCTGCGTTTGCTTTTGCGCAAGAACCTCTCTGATTTTAACAGCCAAATCGGTTCGTGAGAACGGTTTCTGAATGAAATTGAGTCCTTCTTCAAGAACACCGTGATTGGCAATGATGTCGGCTGTGTAGCCAGACATAAAAATGCATTTAATGCCGGGGCGCTGTGACAGAATGATCTTTTGCAAGTCACGTCCGCTGTGCTTCGGCATCACCACATCCGTTAACAGCAGGTGGATCTCGTCCGCATAAGATTGCGACAGAGCGGCTGCTTTTTCAGAACCCAAGGCGGCCAAAACGTTATAGCCCAGGCTCTGGAGAGTCAACTGGACCGAACGCAACATGGACGCCTCGTCGTCGACAACCATGACAGTCTCGGTGCCGACAGGCGGGGTTTCCACCATGCGTGGCTGTTGAATGCCGGTAGTGTCGTCATCAAAATAAGCAGGCAGGTAGATGCGGAAAATTGTGCCTTTGTGCGGCTCGGTCGCTACTGAAATGTGTCCGCCGTTCTGCTTTACGATGCCATATACAGTCGCCAGGCCGAGGCCAGTGCCTTTGCCGCGCTCCTTGGTGGTGAAAAAAGGCTCAAAGATGTGTTCGGCCAGCGCGGGCTCCATCCCGCACCCGTTATCGCTGACCGTGAGCAGGACATAATTTCCGCATACGGCCCCGATGTTCTTTGCGCAGTATGTCTCGTCTAGGTACGCACTGTCGGTTTCGACAGTCAGAGTTCCGACGCCACTAATTGCATCCCGGGCATTGACCGCCAGATTGGCCATAATCTGGTCGATTTGGCTGAGGTCGATCTTTACTAGGCAGATGTTTTCTCCGGGCTTCCAGCGCAGGTCAATGTCTTCGCCGATAAGACGCTGCAACATTTTTAGCAGATTTGTTATGGCTTCATTAATATTAACGACGCGAGGGTTGATGGCCTGCTTACGGGCAAAAGCCAGCAACTGGTTGGTGAGGTCGGCGGCGCGCCTGCCCTCAGAAATAACCTCGCCGAGAATTTCAGTCGCCTCTTTGTCGGAGGCAAAATTATCTTTCAACAGTTCGCTGTAGCCGAGCATTGCTTGCAGAATATTGTTGAAATCGTGCGCTATGCCGCCTGCCAATCGACCTACGGCCTCCATTTTCTGCGATTGCATCAGTTGCCCAGACAGCAGAGTATGGGCATCCTCGGCTTTTTTGCGCGCGACCTCTTTCCAAACGCTGCCGATCAAGATTTGAATCTGAATCACATCCTCAGCGTCATAATCACCGTCTTTATTGGCGACTCCCACCGTTCCGACAATCTGTTCGTCTTGGAAAATCGGCACGGCCAGAAATTTATTCATCTGCACATGGCCTGCAGGCGTGCCCTTTTTTAAAGGGTTGAAAGCGGCAAAGTCGTTGACGAGAATTGGTTTGCGTTGCCGCACGACCTCGCCCCAAATACCCGTTTTATCCAGATTGTAAACAGTTTTAGGCTGAACGACCGAGCATTCTCGCATCACATCCTTAGACCAAGAGTTCAAGGTGAACTGTCGGCGATGCTCGTCATAATGATAGATATAACCGATTTTGCTTTTGGTCATTTGCAGGATTTCATCAAGCGCATAATCCAGCAGTTCCTGAACGTTATTCACTGGTTTACTGATAATACGCAGCAGTACACCCATACGGTTGGCACTGCGCTGCGCTTCCATCTCACGTTGCTTTCTTTCAGTAACGTCCACCGCGAAGCCCTCGATCAAAAAAGGTTTGTCTTCGCCTTGATAAATAGCGCGAGCATTCCAACTGAGCCATATTCTTCGTTGGTCTAGAGTTTTCAACTCACTCTCGAAAGTTTTTACTTGCCCTTCCTCAGTGAGTTTTTCGAGCAGTTCCTTGCGGAGTTCAGGAACCACGTAAAAGTGTTTTGCAATGTTGGGGTTGTCAGCCAAAACTTGCCGTGCGTCGCCATATCCCAGAATATGCGCCATCGTGTCGTTGATTTCAGAAAAATAACCGTCATACGTTGTTGTGAAAATTCCAATCGGGGCGTTTTTTACCAGCTGCCGTAATTTCGACTCATTGTACTCAAGGCGCTGCGCATATTCGCGCGCCTCTGTCTGGTCACGGAAGACCAGCACCACGCCGGTGATGTTGCCGCATGAATGCCGTATCGGTGCACCGCTGTCGGCCACCGGCCGCTCTGTGCCGTCACGGGCGATCAGCAGGGTGTGGTTGGCAAGTCCTACTACGACACCCTCTTGCAAGACTCGTTTGACGGGGCTCTCCACTCGCTTGCGTGTGGACTCGTTTATGATATTGAATATTTCAGAACATGGGCGGCCTTTAGCTTCGGCCTCGCTCCAGCCGGTCAATTTCTCGGCCATGGGATTCATGTGGGACAGATTGCCATTTATGTCAGTGATAATCAGGCCGTCGCCGATGCTGTAGATCGATGTGCGGAAACGTTCTTCGTTCTCCTGAACCTGGCAGAACAAGCGTGTTCGGGACAAGTGATCGGAAAGAACCTTGCCCACTAGTATTGTCACCAGTGGATACACCGTAAGCACAGGTAAGGCGATTTTCCAAAAATTGTCTTTGATTACATAGGCAGGCAGCGGCAGCATGAACAAAACCATCAGAACGTGTACCGTGATGCCGAGAGACAGCAGTCTTTTCGCGGACGGGGCGTGCCTGTTGGCTTTCTCTCGATGGCGGAAGGCGAGCCCGAGCAAAGCGGCTGAGACGATCACAGGAATGCCCTGTATCATGCCGATGCCGCCTTGCGCGATACGGCAGACAAGCGCCATGGCAGCGGCGACGGCGACGGCTAGCGGCCCGAAGAAAAGACCGCAAATACTGAGCATTACCGAACGACCGTCGTAAAACAAACCAGGAGCCACTCGCACAGGGCATGTCATTCCTACAACACAAGCGAAACCGAACAGCAAGCCGTGCAGGCACGCCACGCGCCTCTCACCCGGACACTGTACGTCGAAGTACCCGGAAAAAATGGCGATCAAAGCCAGCAGCGCCAGATTATTGATTATCTCTAAAAAGATCATAAATTATGTGCATCTTTGGGTTGCACAGACGGGCCGCATAGCATCATGTTAGGCTGAAACAATCCCCAAGGGCTCGGAGGTCTTCCATGCCCCGCGTGTGAAATCAGGAACTTTTATAGCAGTGCCTTTGCGTAGGACCGACATTTCGCTGAGTTCCACCAGCGAACTCCATAACGCAGTGTCATAGACATCGATGTCCAACGGCAGGC
>JAQVQN010000268.1 GCA_028701555.1 Kiritimatiellia bacterium
GGTACTCGTCTTTAAGACGCTCGACCGAGACATGCGTGTATATCTGGGTAGTCGAAAGGCTGGCATGCCCCAGCATCTCCTGCACACTGCGCAGGTCCGCGCCCGCGTCCAACAGGTGTGTCGCGAAACTGTGACGCAGTTTATGCGGCGTAACGTCGGATGGCAGGCCAGCCGCTCCCAGCCATTTCTTCAACTGCCGCTCAATCGAGCGCGTCGTCAGCAGCCCGCCGCGCACGTTCAGGAACAAGGGCGACCCATCGCCCGCCAACTCGGGCCAAAGCGCCTCCGCCTGTTCACGTAAAGCTAGCAAAGACCTGACCGCAGGCGCACCCAGCACACATAAGCGCTGCTTGCGGCCTTTGCCCTCCACGATCGTGGTGCCCTGCTCGAACCTTATGTCGTCCCACCGCAGCGCCGCGATCTCGCTGATACGGCAACCGGTGCTGTACAAGACCTCAAAGATAGCGGCATCGCGCAAGGCCGCGTACTCGACCAAAGGCTCTGCCCCGCCATGCTTGAGACGCCGCGCGGCAAGATCGGCCAGGGGGGCCTCCAGCAAAGCCTCAACCTCCTTGATCCCCAGCACCTCAGGCAGACGCCTGCCCACGCGCGGGCCGCGCAGACCGGCAAAGGGGTTCACCGCCGCCAAACCCTCACGCCCAAGATAACGGTAGAAGGCCCGCAGCGATGCCAGCTTGCGCCGCGTCGTGCGCGGCGACCAGCCGTTCTTGTGGAACGCCACCAGAAAGCCTCGCGCCTGATCGCGCACAGGACGGCTCCATTCAAACGGCGGCTTTACCGCTGACGGCCAGACGAACGCCGCAAACTGCCCCACGTCCTGCACATACCCTGCCACAGTATGGTCCGAGGCGTTGCGTTCGGCGCGCAGATATTGGACAAAACGTGCCACTGCGGCATCTCCCGCTGCGTCGGCACGGTTGGGCAAGGCTTCCGGTGGCTTTCCGGAGACATTCAGCGCCATCTCAAAAAAGATGTCTTCATCCGTACGCATGGCTGCCTCCTGAACCCTGAACCCCGAACCCTGAACCATTGGGTTGCGGGCTTCGCCCGCCTTCCTTAGGCTTTTTCTTTAGCGTCGCTTTTCTTGCCCAGCCCCAGCCGTTCGGCATGCTTGTCAAAATCGGGTATCTGCGCCTTGTAGCGGAAAACCAGTCTGCGCAAGGCGTAACGCTGCCTGGGCGAAAGCGCACGTCTGCCATCGAATTGGTCCTTGAGGCTTTTGAAAAAGGCCTGATCGTCGAAGACCCGCTTGCCGCGCTTGACCGGCTCCTGCCACTGCCCCACGTTCTGCAGCATTACCAGCAGCTCCGGGCTCTCGTGGTCAGGCGCCGCCTCGGAGGCTTCCTCCGCAAGGCCGAGCATGTTCTTCACCTCTTCGAAATTCTCAACCTGCGACGCGTTCTGAACAATGATGCGATCCATAGCAGCTATCTGCCTCTCGCTTAACTTGCGGCCTGAATCCGCCTGCTGGCGCAGCGATGCAACAAAAGGCTCCTGCGTCTCGGATAGGCTCATGCCGGACAGAACCTCAAACCTGCGCTCGGCCTCCTCGTTGCTGGGCGCCGCACGGTCTTGCTCCAGCTCTTCGCCGAACCCTAGGCCAGCCAGCGCCTCGTCCGCATCCTTGATCTGTGCCCGGTACCGGATGGCGATCTTGACCAGTGCCGCCAACTGTTTCTCGGAAACATCCTTTTCCCCGATCTGGTCGCGCACCGACGCCACGAATTTTTCGTCACTATAAGTACGCCTGCCGCGCTTGACTTCCGGCCCCCACTCTTGAACCTGCTCAAGCATGGCCAAAACCGCGCTCACTTTTCCTGCGTCTGCCGGGGGCTCTTTACACTTCTCCATCCACTCTTGGAAACGCACATAAAACTCTTCCATCATCTTGGACCACTCGATCTGCCCCTCTTCAATCCGGTCTAGACTCTCTTCCATCGTGGCCGTGAAGCCGACATCGAAAAGCTGCGGCAGGTTGCCCACCAGCAGGTCGTTCACTGCCAGCCCCAGTTCCGTCGGCGTCAACTGCCGTTTCTCGCGGGTGGTGTAATCACGGGTGTTGAGCGTTTCGATGATGGAGGCGTAAGTCGAAGGCCGTCCCACGCCGTTGGCCTCCAACGCACGGATCAGCGAGGCTTCGCTGTAGCGCGCGGGAGGCTTGGTCTCTTTACGCTCGCTCAGCCATTTCAACAAACACAGCGGATCGCCGGCTTCCAGAGGCGGCAGGCGGTCGACATCTTCTCCGTCATTGTCATCCCCCCCCTCTTCTTCCGTCTTTTTCTTGCGTATGTCCAAAGCCATGACCTTCAGGAACCCGCTGAAAATCACCTCCGAAGCGCTGGCCGTGAACAGATAGCTATGTTGCAAAGGCACCTTTTCGGGTACGATCTCCACGGTCTTCTGCGCAATCCTGGCCGCGGTCATCTGGCTGGCGATAAAGCGCTTCCAGATCAGCTCGTACAAACGCAGCGACGGCGCGTCTAAAACGCCTTTCAGACTCTCGGGCGTGCGCTCGGGATCGGTCGGCCGTATGGCCTCGTGCGCCTCCTGCGCACTGGAACGGCTCTTGTAAAAGTTCGGCTTCTCGGGACAGTAATCCTCGCCGTATGTGGCGGTGATGAATTGACGTGCCGTGCTTTGCGCGTCGCGCGCGACATTCACGGAATCGGTGCGCATGTAGGTGATCAAGCCGACCGGACCGCCGTCGCCGAAATCGACACCCTCGTAAAGCGACTGCGCCAGACGCATCGTGCGGTTGGGCGAGAAGCCGCAGACGCTCGAAGCCGCCTGCTGCAGCGTGGATGTGATGAAAGGCGGCAGTGGCCGACGTGTCGTCTCGCGTGTCTTGACTTCTTTGACCCGCAGCAGGCTGCCGTCCAAATCCGTCAGCAAAGCGCCCGCGCTTTCTTGTGAACCGATCACGGGCTTCGCGCCGTCAACTCCGGCCAGGCGTATGGCGAAAGCATCCAGAGGCTCGGTCTCGCGACGAACCTCGGCCCCAAGCACCCAGTACTCCTCGATATTAAAGGCCTGTATCTCGCGCTCGCGCTCTGCCACCAGCCGCAGCGCGACCGACTGCACGCGCCCGGCGCTCAAACCTTTGCGGATACGACGCCACAACATCGGACTAACCTTGTAGCCGACAATGCGGTCAAGCACCCGGCGCGCCTGCTGCGCATCGACACGATGCATATCGATCACGCCGGGCTCATCGAACGCCGCGCGCACCGCACGCGGCGTGATCTCGTTGTACTGCACGCGGTAGAACGGCTTGTCCTTCGCGACATCCGCCAGAGACTCCTGCAAGTGCCACGCGATGGCCTCGCCCTCGCGGTCCGGATCGGGCGCCAGGTATATCGACTCGCAGCTCTTCGCGGCCTTTTTCAGCTCGGCGATAACCTTGGCCTTGCCTTTGGAGAAGACATACTTGGGCGCGAACCCGTGGTTGACGTCCACGCCAAGCGTCCGCTCTGGCAGGTCACGTATATGCCCCACCGAAGATTTGACCACATATCCCGAGCCCAAGATCTTTCCGATGGTCTTCGCCTTGGCAGGCGACTCCACAATCACTAATTTCTTTGCCATTTTCTACCTTCCTTAAAACTGTCGTCCTTAAAATTCCGAACCAGCGCGCCTCGCGACGATTCCGCCGCTCTGCAATCGCACCAGACGCTTGATCTGAAGACCCACCAAGATGGCATTGACCTTGCCGGCGTCAAGTCCGCTGCTGCGGATCAACTCGTCAACATGCGTACCCTGAGTTTCTACAAATTTCATGAGCCCCTGCTCATCCGCCGTCAGCACCGCCTGCGGCGCCAAGGCCGCCTTTTCTCCGCCATTGCCGTCTCCCTGAGACCTCGAAAGGCGCAGCCGCATTCCCGAAAGCAAATCCTGCAGCTCTTCAACAACGTCATCCGCGGTCGTGACCAGCCTGGCACCGTCACGCAGCAACTTGTGGCAACCCTGCGAGGCCGGCGAATCGATCCGCCCAGGAATCGCCATCACGCTGCGGTTCTGGTCCAGCGCCTGCCCCACCGTGATCAACGTGCCGCTGGTCAGCGAGGCCTCGACCACCTAAACCACTTTGCACAAGCCGCTGACAATCCGGTTGCGCATGGGGAAAGTCTGACGGTCGGGCTGCCGCCCGAAAGGATACTCCGAAACCACCGCCCCGCCTTTCTGAACCA
>JAQVQN010000269.1 GCA_028701555.1 Kiritimatiellia bacterium
CGTGCCGGCATGGCCCAAGGCATAAACATGGCCGCCGCCGCGCACTCTGCACATCCTTGACTGAAACGCCGCCTACTACACATCATTCGCATATCTGCCCTCCCTTTCCTGAAAGTTGAGCGTTTCCCGTTTCCCGTTAAACGTTAAACCTTAAACCTTAAACCTTGAACCTTAAACGCTGAACTTTCAACGTTGAACCTTAAACGCTGAACCTTAAACGTTAAACGTTCCAGTTACCCCTTAGTTTGTTCGTGTTCCCCGCCCGGCGGGCTTACTCACATACCCGCCAACACAACACACTAAAGCTTCATACATACCTGTTACCATGTAGACAGAGTAACCGCTGTGTATGGCGTAGCGCAATTACGTAAAAGCGAACTGGCCTTACGTTTTTGCGAAGTTATTTTGCATCCAGAAAACGAGTTCGGGCATCTCCAGCGTTAATCGCAGCCGAGATTACTTGAGTCTGCCGGGTTGTGCACGGCGGCAAGCCGCTGCAGTAACCTGAAAAAATCCATTGGACGATCTGCAGCGGCAGAGTTTATATTACCGCTTAGTTCTGATCGCCATGCGCGAGCTAACCATTAAAGAATCGGATTAAACACCGCCGCCAACCGTAGACTTGATCTCCCTCCGACCCTGTAATAAAGAGTCTTATGAAGCTCCTTCTCGTCTCAGCCAGCTTGCTGTTTGTCACACTTACTGATACGGCCGCCGTGCCGCTCTTCGATTTCGATAGCCCTGGAGCGGTGGGCGGGCTACCCTACCGCAGACGGTCCAAAACCGCGCTCGACATCGTAACCGCTTTCGCCACGTCCGGCACAAACAGCCTGCGCTTCAGCTCTGCGGCATGGCAACCCGGTATGCCGGAATGGCCCGCTTTCGAATTGAAACCTACGCTACGCGACTGGCGCGACTACGACCGGCTGGTCATCGACATAACCAACCCGTCAGAAACACGTTTCCCTTTCAAGCTCTTTGTGTCTGACTCCAAGATCCCCATCAGGCAGGGTCTGCAACACACCTTTGCGGTGCCCAGCTTCGGATTCGCCCGTTGCGTAGTGCCGCTAAACACTTTCCCGGACAACGTTAACCGTGCCGACATAGCCGCGCTCCACTTCTTCACCACTCGTCCGCAGTCTGATATTGCGCTACATATCGACACCCTGACATTGCTCAAAAAAGACGAACTTGCGCCCTCTCCGCCCCCCGCCTTCTTGCAGGCTGTCGCGGCGGTATCGCGCGACGCGATAAACTCGGTCGACCGCACTCTCGTAGACCTCGCACAGCGAGTCGTACCCCTCTGCGACACACCCTTGGCACACAGCCGTGCCGTGCGCGGCATCGAGCGCATCGGTTCCGTCTTCCAGACCCTACGCCGCGATCTCGCCGCCGACTCTTTGACTACAGAGACGCTCGCCTCCGTGCAAACCGAACTAGCAGCCTTATCTAACCGCACCGAGCGGCTTGTATCTGTGCTGCGTTTTCAGCAAGCCAGCCTCCGTGCCGGCTTTGCCGAGTCGCCGATGCTGGTCGGAACGGCCTCCGCCATGCAGCAAATCCTGCCGCGCGACGCGCCATTAGCACTGACGCCGACACGCACAGTCGCCCTTCGTTTAGCCCGCAACGAAAAAGAGAGCGTACAGCTCGGAGTTCTATCAGCCGATACCGATCTACACCAAGTGCGCGTCACCGCCAGCGAACTGCAGGGCCCGCACGGTGCCGTTTTTCCATCCTCGCAAATCGAATGCCATGTGACCGGTTATGTCGAAACACGGCGCAAACCCCCATACGCCGTAGAGCACATCGGATGGTGGCCAGATCCGATCCTTGATTTTCTCGAACCGGTCAACATCGCACTCGGCGATGTGCAGAGCTTCTGGATCCGTGTTAGGGCGTTGCGCGATCAGGTGCCCGGCGACTACTGCGGAACACTGACTGTGAGCGCGGGCAACGCGCCAGCCTTGACGCTTGAACTGCATGTGCGCGTCTATGATTTCTCCCTGCCCGACGCATCGCCACTGCCGCTCGCGATCACATTCTCCCCGCACGACTCGCCGCTTGCAGACTCGCACAAGGAACAAGCGGTTTGGCGCAAAGAACCCGACTACCCGATCAATGCCTGGAAACGCCATACCGCCGCCTGGGCTGACTTTCTATCTGACTACTTCATTACATACGACAGCCTTTACCGCCGCAGCATGCCGGACTTTGAAATTCTGAGGCGACTGAAACTTCGCGGCCGACTAGGGCGCTTCAATCTGGGTTACTGGTTCTACTTCGAAGACACGCCTTCTTCGCGCGCGAACTGGCAGAGCAATACCCTTGATCGCCTGCGTCACGCTTATGAGCAAGCTGAGGCGTACGGTTTGCTTGAGCACGCATACATCTACGGTTGCGACGAAGTCGCCACCAATCATTTCACGCGCGTAGAAGAGGCCGCCGCCCTGATCCGGCAAGCCTGCCCCGGTGTTCCGATCATGACCACGACGTATGACCATAGTTTTGGACTGGACTCCGGCATCCGTTCGGTTGACGTTTTTTGTCCACTAACACCGAAATACGATTCCGCTAAGGCCGAACGCGCCCGCGCCAACGGTCGCCAGGTCTGGTGGTATATCTGCTGCGGGCCTCACGCCCCTTACGCCAACATGTTTATCGAATGCCCGGCCATTGAAGGGCGCCTGCTTATGGGCGCGATGACTGCCAAAGAACGCCCCGACGGCTTTCTTTACTACCAGATCAGCATCTGGAACGCGCGGCGTCCCATCACAACCGGTCCTTTCACTGATTGGTCCGCGCGGAGCTGGAAAAACTACCACGGTGACGGCGCGTGGACCTGCGTGGGCCCAAACGGGAAACCGCTGCCAACCCAGCGCCTTGAAAATTTCCGTGACGGCATCGAAGACTATGCCTACGTCCTTGAACTGGAGAACCGATTGAAGAGGTGTGAGTCGTCCGCGACATCCGGATGGGCAAGCGAGGCGCGCGCCGCCCTGCGCGTACCTGAAACTCTGGTCAGCAGTCTCAAAGCGTACACGCACGACCCCGACGCCGTGCTGGCATGGCGCAACCGCTTGGCCGACCTGATAGAACGCGCCCCTTTGCAAAATCACGCGGACAGCCAGTAGGGCCGCTAACGGCGCGCGGAAGGCGCCAAACGGGTTCCCGGCAGCAGCCAACGCTCGCCCCACGTCAGCACGGCTGCCCGATTGGCGGGAATGTCGCGGATCTCGTTGAACGCATAGTCAAACGACCAGCGCCAGGCGTGCGGCGGCTTTGGCGAATGCCCAAGCTCCAGTAAATGCGCGATAAGAGTCGTCTTTGCATCCACGCGCCGGATGGTCTCGGGTATCGGCAGCCCCACCGAAACATGCACGATCAGCAGGTCAAGCGCTTGCGAAGGCTTGATCTTTTCCACATTGCTGTTGTCGCCACAATGATATATCACAGCATTGTTTGCGCTGGGGCCGCAGTCCACCTCGTACATCAGCATGTTGTTCAACTGCTTGGGATTGCGGTAATGGTGATCGCCGATCTCAACCTTCACGCGCAAATCGCCGAACACCATGTTCGTGCTACAGTTGAGAATCGTGGTTCCGGGATACCAGCGCGTTACCACCGGCTTACCCGCTTGCAGCATGGCCAGTATCAGCGGTTCTGAATAGTGGTCCTTGTGTTCATGTGTGGTCAGCAGCACATCCAGATCCGGCGCCAGTGCTTCTACCCGACGCCCGGCCAGGTCGATCCCAAAGCAGGCTGTCGGGGTCTTGAACACATGCCCCATATTGTAGATGAGCCATACCGCCACCCCGCTTTCCACGCGCGTGGCACGGATATCCTGAATCGCCTCCAGTGTCGCGTCACGCAGGTATCCCAAAGCCGGATGCGTCTTTTCGGAGAGATCGGACTGGGCCGCATTTGTCTCCATGGCCCGGAAGTAAACGCGGTAGTCATCCACGCTCAAGGAGTCGCAGGCCTGCTGGAGCAGCGCCATGCGCCCGCGCCTTACCGCACGGTTGTTCCCGTCTGGCGGATTCTGCCGCAGCCATTTCCGCGCCGTGCACAAGTCGTCCTGCCCATCCGCCACGCGCTTAGCAGAAAAAGAACACCCGCCCAGACAACCCGCAAACAAAATGGTTGTAACCAACCAGTCGCAAGCATGAGCACGCCCCATC
>JAQVQN010000009.1 GCA_028701555.1 Kiritimatiellia bacterium
TTGACATGCACTTGCCGGTGCTGATCGTGCGCAAGGAAGATTTAGTCAAGGGAGCCGTGGGTTATGTAATGACGCTAACCACCGGCAATCACACTGTGGCGGCGATACCGCTGCTGTCGGGGCAGCTTTGGAACATAGCACATGTGCCTGCAACGCAACGCAGTAAGGTCATGCGCGGCAAAGTGGTTTGTGCGAATGTCGTTAACGGCATCATTGAGCTGTCGCAGCGCGAGGTGCCGACCGAGCTGGTCACGGCGACGGATGAGTGGCTACAGCGTATCGGACTGGCGCTGGACGAGGTGATCATGGCCGAGCGCATGGATTCGTCGCTCGACTACTATCGCCGACTTGGGCAGGAGTGGCGCGTCAAGACCCTGGCCTGGACACGGCGGGAGATGGAGGCGGCCTTGAACGCGAGCCGCACCAGCATCAACACATGCCTGCGTTATTACCACAGCGCCAAGGGTGTGCATTTTCTGACCTACAAAAACTTCAGTGTTTTGTGTCGGCTGGCGGCTGAGGACTACGATCAGTTCGTGGAGTGTCTGCGTGAGCTGGTCTCGATTTTTGAGCGTGACGTGCGCTCATGTATGCGCTCGCCCAAGTTCCACGGGCATAACGAGATCGAGTTGTTCGGGCTGCGGCGCGGCGAGGCATTCGAGAGAATCGTGCCGGAGTTGGAAAAGCTGATGGAAGGCATAGTTTTAAAGCGGGTGTCGCGGGAAGAGGGCACGACCCGGATTTGCGCGATCCGTCAGCTTTTCAAGGGGTCTTTGGAACGACCCGAACTTGGCGATGAAGAGAGCGGCGATTTCGTCGAAACCATGTACATGCATTTGACTGGCGAGATCTACTACGGATCCGGCGATTCCGTCACGCCGGCCTTCGATGACCGGCGCACGGCTTTGCCGGGGGCGACCTTCCGCGGCGGGCGCCCTGAGTTCCATCCCGGTGCGGACGCGCGGACACGCATGCTGCTGGCCAATGTGGAGCAGATGATGAGCCGTGACGAGCTCATAGAGTACGCCAACATCTACGAGGTGCGTTCGGCCAGCGACGCCACTAACAAACTTTCGGTTGGCGAGGGCGTGACCCGCGAGATAGTGTTCAAAACCAACCGGCGGCCGTTGTGCAGCAGCCTGATTGAGAAACGGCTAGCCCTGAAGAAGGCCGGGTACGGCAGTTATATGCTGGCGCGTGTGCACGCCTTCAAGGCGCTGGGGGTGGACTTCGGGGAATACCGCCTGCTGATGCATCTTGACAGCAAAGCCGGGCGCGAGATGAACTATTTCATACGCAACCGCTGCCCCGGTGATCCTTTGGACGAGATACCGGCGCGGATGTTCCAGCGCGCAGGCGAGTTCGGCGGCAGTGAGGCCGGCGAGGATCCGGAGGTGGTGCTGGCGCTTGGGGCCTTGCTCGGCAATGCCGCCGCGCAGAATCTGGCGCTCAAGAAATATCTGTCGAATCCTGTGCGCTGCCGTTTCGGCGAGGGCAAGGAAATATTCGAGTTCGGGTACGACATCAAAAGCAAGCGAGAGATGCCGATGCGTGTGAGGTTGTGTTCGATTCGCGGCAGTTTCGGCTGGCCGGATCTCTCGTTAACGGAAAAAAACCTGAACGCGATTTTCGAATTCTATTTTCAGACATACGCTCAGGTGCTCCGCCGTTATTGGCAAAAGCATAAAGAGGCGGTCGGTCTGGAACAGTTGGCCGAGAGGTTTTTCGACGGTTTCGAGATGAAGACCCGTGAGATGCACTGGGCCTACTCAGTGCGTCGTGAGCAGTTTGACGCCTTTGACCCGCAGTTGCACAAGAGCTATAACTTCACCAAGACTTGGCATTTTGTGCTTTGGGCTCTGGACCGTCAATTGCGTCGGATCGAGGTTTTGCGCAAATTGTTTGCCGAGAAGGTCCGGCAGGAGGAGTTGGGGATTGGGAGTTAGGGAATAGGCTTTTGAAATGATAATGGCCAAGACATCAGACAGCCGGGTGAGCGCTTTTTCGCCTTCCTGCAAGATACGTTTCGTGCAGGTCGAGGTCACGGACTCTGCGCGTGAATTGGAGCGCAGCCATCTTTGCGGCCCCACGGCGGGGATGATCCAGGCCGAAGCCTTGGCGGGCGTGGCGCTGCTGGGATCGGATCTGGCTGGCGAGGCGGAGACTGTGACCTTGCGGCTGAAGGTCTCCGGTCCAGTGGCTGGCCTGCTGGTGGAGGCTAGCTCCGACGGCAGCCTGCGCGGTTACACGAACGTGAAGGTTATGAACGATCTTGACGCCTGCGAAGAGCTGGATGTTTCCGCAGCGCTGGGTGATGATGCCGAGGTCCAGATCATCAGGTCAGTTCCCGGGCGCATAATTTCCAGCGCGGCCACCAGCATATCGCCTGCGTCGGTTATGAACGGCATAGAGTTATATTTCCGGCAGTCGCTACAGAGGCCGGTGCTGGTTCAGATAGCGGTCTTGGCGTACGGCGGATTTCTAGACGGCGCGCGCGGCTTGATGATCGAGAAACTGCCGGATGGCGACAATGCCGTGTTCGCCAAGCTGGCGCGGTATTTTGAAGACGGAACCTTGTTGGAATGTCTCGAGGCGGTTGCGTCATTGCGTACGATCTGCGAGACAATGGGGATTGAAGACTGTGTTTTTGAGCAGCCCTTTCCTTTGCGCTTCGCATGCCGTTGCTCAGCCGAAAGGGTCGCGGGGGTGCTGTCAGCAATGCCAGCCAGCGATCTAGAGGCAATGATTCTGGAAGATCGACCGGCGCAGATATTCTGCCAGATGTGCGGTCAGGGCTACCAGATCAGCACGGAGCAGTTGCGAGAGATGTTGCGCACAAGGGGCTGAGGCAGCGCCGGGATAGGGAGACTGGGCATTGGTATGTTGAAAGACGGCGGACATAAGATTATGCTTTTGCTGGCGGCTTTTATGGCTGTGGTCGCGGCTTTGGCGATGTATGGCTTTGCCGTTTGGTTCGGCAACCTGAACCAGGACGAGGGCTGGTATCTTTACGCGGCGCGGATGGTGGCGGCAGGCAAGCAGCCTTACCGGGACTTCTTTTTCACGCAAGGGCCGGTGATGCCATTCGTGTACGGTTTGTTTTATAACATCTGGTCTGGCGGCGGAGTTTTGGGCGGGCGTGTTTTGACGGCTTTTCTCGGGCTGGCGGGGTGTTGCTGCGCGGCTGGGCTGGCGCGGCGGGCGGTGCCGTCGCAACGCGCGGCGGAGGCGGCGGTCATGGCCTTTGCCCTGACCGCCTGCAATCTTTATCATGTTTATTTCACGTCGATTCCGAAAACCTATGCGCTGGCTTCATGCCTGCTGCTGGGCGGCTACTGGCTGTTGACCCTGTGCCTTGCGCGTCACAAGCGCACACGTTCGCACATGTCCTGCATGTGGGCTTTACCGGCCGGATTGCTGGTGGCCTTGGCGGCAGGCACCCGGTTGTCGATGGGGGCTTTGTTGCCGGTGACGGTCTTGGCACTGGCGTTCACCTGGCGCCGGACAGGCGCGGCTTTCTTCTGGTTCGCGCTGGGCGGTTTTTTGGGACTTGTTCTGGTCTACGGGCCGGCGCTGCTGTTCATGCGCGAACAGTTCATCTTCAGTCAGACTTTTCACACGGCGCGGGGAGGTCACGATCCCATGCTGATTGTCGGATCGTTGTCTCGGACAATGCGCGCGTATATGCCGGCTTTCATGCTTCTGGCGGGGTATTTGGTGTTTCATCTATGGCCGGTTTGTAAGGGCCGCCGCAAGGCTCTGCTAACGGAGGCGGGAGGGATTGAGCACCGCGGGGGCTTATGGCCGGGTGTGTGGATGGCGGGGTTTAGCGCGGTGTTTCTGGCGCAGATGTGTAGCCCTTACCCGTATGACGATTATCATGTGCCGCTGATGGGGCTGCTGGCTGCGGCGCTGGCTGGGTGGATGGTCAACAGTGTGGCTTCAAGGGTCAGACGCGGTCAGGTATGCCTTGTGGTGGTGTTTTTCTCACTGGCCGCCAGCTTCGCCTCGCCGCTGCTGCAAGAGTGGTTCGTCATCAGGCAAGACCGTTTCTGGACGGTGCGCCGCAAGGTGCCGGATCTGGTATTGCTGCGCAGCGTTGCCAGGGACGTGCGGGCGCTGTCCGGTGCAGACCGTATGCTTTTCACTCAGGACACCTATCTTGCGGTCGAGGCTGGTATGTCGGTGCCTTCTGGCCTTGAAATGGGGCCTTTCGCATACTTCCCGGCACTTAACGATGCTGAGGCCGCCAAACACCATGTTATGAACAAGAGTCGTATGATCGAGCTTTTGGGCGCGGCTCCGTCGGCTGTGGCAGCTTACAGCGGTTACGGGTTTTCTATAAACTCGCCAGTCATGGACGAGGTTGCCTTTGAAGATCGGCAGTTATTTTTGAGCCTGCTCGGAAAGAGTTATGATTTTGTGCAGGAAGTCCCTGCATTCGGCCAGAACAGCACAACGCTGCAGATTCTGGCGCGACGCAGAGTGCTGGGCAGTGAAGATTAACGAGGACAGGCGGATGGGTAGCATTTTAGAGAAAATCAACGCACCCGATGACGTTCAGGCTATTGCAGCCGAGCGGTTGCCTGAGCTGGCGCAAGAGTTGCGGGAAGTAATTCTCGGGACCGTGAGTTCAACGGGCGGGCATCTGGCATCCAATCTGGGTACTATAGAACTGACTATCGCCTTGCTGCGGGTTTTTTGTCCGCGAAGGGACAAGATCATTTGGGATGTCGGGCATCAGGCTTATTCCTGGAAGCTGCTGACCGGACGCCGGGATCGGTTTCACACCTTGCGGCAGCGCGGGGGCATTTCCGGTTTCCCGAAGCCTGATGAGAGTCCATTCGATGTCTTTGTGGCGGGACACGCGGGCACGGCGCTTTCTGCGGCGATCGGAATGGCTGTGGCCCGCGACCGCATGGGTACGGAAGGGCAGGTCGTGGCCGTGATCGGGGACGGGTCCATGACCAACGGCATCACGCTGGAAGCTCTCAACAGTTTGGCGGACGTCAACAGCAAGCTGATTGTGGTGCTTAACGACAACGAGATGTCGATCTCGGAGAATGTGGGGGCATTGTCACGGCGGCTGGGCCGCATGTTGGCCGATGTGCGTTACAACCGGATAAAAGCTGCGGCCGAGGCGGCCGGGCACCGTTTGCACATGACATTCTTGCGGCGGTTCTACCACCGTGTCGAGCAGGCCGTAAAAAGCTTATGGCTGCAGAACGCATTTTTTGAAGAGTTCGGGCTGCGTTATATGGGGCCGATTGACGGGCATGATTTTGATGCGTTGGAGAACGCCTTTTGTTCGGCGCGGGATTACAAGAATCCGGTGCTGATACATGTCGCGACGCAGAAAGGGCGCGGTTTCAGGCCGGCTGAACGCAATCCCGACCAGTGGCATGGAGTCGGAGCTTTCGATCTTGACGCAAAATGTCCGCCGGAGTCCAGACACGGTTATTCCAAGGCTTTGGGTGAGGCGTTGACGGCACTGGGCGACAAAGACTCTAAGGTAGTTGCGATCACGGCGGCAATGTGCGGTGGAACCGGGCTTGATCCTTTCGCGGTCAAGTACGCCGAGCGTTTCTTCGATGTGGGCATTTGCGAGTCGCACGCCGTTGTTTTTGCCGCTGGTCTGGCGGCTGCGGGTTTCCGTCCGGTGTTCGCGGTCTATTCCACTTTTCTGCAACGTGCGGTCGATTCTGTGATGCATGATGTGTGCCTTCAGAATTTGCCGGTCACGCTTTGTGTCGACCGCGCGGGGGTGGTCGGCAGCGATGGCCCCACGCATCACGGCATTTATGACATACCGATGTTGCGTTGCCTGCCCAATCTGGTGATGATGCAGCCCAAAGACGCATTGGAGTTGGTGTCGATGCTGAAAACCGCTCTGCGGCATGACGGGCCGACAGCCATCCGCTATCCGCGCGATCCCGGGCCTGAAGTGAACTTTTCCATGGAAGCTGAGCCTTTGAATGTAGGGGAAGCCGAAATCTTGATGGTGCCTGACTGCGGTGGTGGAGCCGGGCCGGTCTGGTTCTGGGCGCTGGGCGACATGCTGCCGCTGGCATTTGCGGCGGCGGAGCGGCTCAAGTCGGCTGGGGTGCGGGTCGGGATCATCAACGCGCGTTTCATCAAGCCATTGGACGCTGAAAAGCTTAGGGCACAGGCCCGTGAGACGGCTCTGATAGTGACATTGGAGAACGGCGCGGTGGCGGGCGGTTTCGGTTCTGCCGTGCGGGAGGCACTGGCCGAGATCAATAGCCCGTGTGCGGTGATGTCTTGCGGTTGGCCTGATGCGTTCATTGGGCAGGGGACCACCAGCCAGTTGCTTGAGGACGCAGGACTCACGCCCGCTGAAATCGCGGGTGAGATACTGGCGCGGCTGGGAACATCTTGATTGCATATGATGTGATAATAGGCGAAAATCAAAGCTTTAAATGAATGACCTGAACAAAGCAATAATCCACGGTGTGCCCGGCGAAACCGCGCGCGCGCGCGGCGTGATGCGGGCGATATGGCCGCTGCTGGCGGCGCTTTTCGCGTGCGGGGTCTTTTGCGGCGCAGTGATGCCCCGGATATCTTTAGGTTTGGCCGGTGCAGGTTTTGTCTTGGCGGCGGCGTTTCTGGCGTGGGCTGTGCGCGACGGGCTTCAGGGTATAAACGCATTTTTCAAGGGAGCGCGGGGGGAGGAGGCCGTGGCTGCGCTGCTGGCGGACCTGCCCGGAGGCTATCACGTCTTCCATGATTTTGGATGCGCCGGTCGCGGCATAGATCACGTGGTGGTCGGGAGCAACGGCGTTTTCGTCGTCGAGACCAAGTGCTGGGCGGGACAGGTTGATTTCAAGGATGGCGAACTGCTGGTGGACGGCGGCCGTCCGGACCGTTCGCCGCTGAATCAGGTGCGTGCTGCCGCATTGTCGCTGGAGGCTTTCCTGTCCGATAGAATGGGTGATGTCGCCTTGGGCCTTTTGCCTGTGGTATGCTTTGCGAGTGACACGTTTGTGCCGGGCTTGGCTAAGCATACGGACACGGTGGTGTGCAATGCCTCCAGGCTGCTTTCGGTAATCCAGGAGCAGGCCGGGCGTCTGGCGGCAGATGACAAGGAAAGGATCGTTTTGGTTATGGAGCATAAAGACTCATGATAAAGTTAAGCGCCAGCGAGTGTATAAGAAGGTTGTGGTTTTTAGCCGTTATGACGGCAGTAGGCGCGGCTGTAACGGTGGTGGCGCAGCCTCTGCCGCAGCCCCATTATGGCGAGATTGCAAAAAAGATGTCGAGGCTGCTGCCGGACAAGCATTTATTGCAGACAGACTTGAATGATGCTATTTCCGAGAAAGCATGGACCAATCTGCTGAACTCCTTTGACTTTGACCACAGCTACTTCTTGCAGAGCGACATTGAGGCTTTTGATAGCATGCGCCTGCAGATCGATGACGCAGTCAAAGCCGGAGAAGTGGCCTTGCCGTATGAAGTTTACCGTGTTTTTCGGGAGCGGATCGAGGAGCGCTATCAGTTTGTGACAAATCTGCTTGAACGCGGATTTTCGTTGGACAGGGATGAGAGCTATATCTGGAAGCGCCGAGAAGCACCGTGGCCGAAAGACCGTGAAGAGCAGGATGAGCTGTGGCGCACACGCATCAAGAACGAGTACCTTGTGCAGGTGATCGGTCGTGAGCTGGACATGGCTGCTGCCACCAACAAGACAGAGGCGGCAAAAGAACCGCAGGCAGAAGATGGGCAGGAGCTTCAAAAAGCCGCTGAAAAGCCGGTTTTGACGCCTGAGGAAAACATCACGAAACGCTATAAGCAACTGATGATCGTGATTCAGGACATGGACGAGGAGGCCATACTTCAGCGTTATCTGAGCGCGGTCGCGACGGCCTATGACCCGCATACGGAATATATGTCGCCGATGCGCAAAGAAGATTTTGATATCGACATGAACCTGTCGCTCTTCGGTATCGGGGCGCAGTTGCGATCCGAAGACGGTATGGCTTTGATTATGGAGGTCATCCCCGGCGGACCGGCGGAGCGTGACAAACGGCCGATACGCTTGGTCAAGGGCGACAAGATCATCGGGGTGGGGCAGGAAGACGGAGCGATCGAGGACATTGTGCATCTGCCTCTGAACAAAGCTGTGCGCAAGATTCGCGGACAGAAAGGAACTAAGGTTGTGCTCAGCGTCATACCTGCCGCCGACCCTAGCGGGACTACGACCAAGGCAGTTGATTTGATCCGCGACGAGGTCAGGCTGGAAGAGCAGGCCGCCACAGGCAGGGTCGCGCGCGTCAGCATGCCTGACGGCACCTCGCGCAAGGTCGGGGTGGTAAGGTTGCCGACCTTCTACGGCACCATGGACAAGCGTCCGTCGCAGGAGGGTTTCCGCAGCGCGACTCTGGACATCGCCAAAATTCTGGCGTCTTTCAACAATGAAAATGTCTCTGGGTTGGTGCTGGATTTGCGCAACAACGGCGGCGGCTCTCTGCGCGAAGCCATCAGTCTGGTCGGGCTTTTCGTCCGCAGCGGGCCGGTGGTGCAGGTGCGCGAGACGCGCAAAATAGTCGTGCTGCCCGTGCCAAACATGGATCCGGCCATTGCCTTCAGGAAACCGATGGTGGTGTTGATCAACAGGGCCTCGGCCTCGGCGTCGGAGATTGTGGCGGCCGCTCTGCACGACTACGGGCGGGCAGTGCTGGTCGGCGACTCGCAGTCGCACGGCAAAGGCACGGTTCAGACCGTGCTGCCGTTGGGTTCTGAGAAATACGGTTCCTTAAAACTGACCACCGCTAGCTTCTACCGCATCAACGGGGCTTCGACACAGCGTAAAGGCATCGGGGCGGATATTGTTATTCCCTCGACGCTGGAGGGACTGGATATCGGCGAGGACAAGTTGCCGGGGGCTTTGCCGTGGACGCAGGTGGAGGAGGCTCTGTACATACCGGTGTCGGATGTGGCTAAATTCGTGCCTGATTTGAAAGCGAAATCGGCGTCGAGGCTGGCTGATAACGAGCGTTATAAGCGTTATTGCACACTGGTGCGCCATGTAAAGGATATCAACACCAAAACAGAAGTTCCCTTAGAGATCAACGCTCGCCGCGCACTCATAAAGGCCGAGAATGAGATGCGGAAGATCGAAGATGCAGAAGAAGAGGGTGGACGTAAAAACGGTGCGGAGGATGATATCGTGCTGGACGAGGCTCTGAACATCTTGTCTGATCTGGTGGAAATATCGGGTGGCGGCGAAATACCGATGGAGACGGAGGGAGATCTGAGAACCAGGATGATGCGGATTTTCGGGCGCGACTTACCTTAAACCACGGCAAGGTTACAGTCATGAAAATACAGTTCACAAAAATGCATGGCGCGGGCAACGATTTCGTGCTGATTGACGACCGCGAAGGTCTTGTGCCATGGGAAGACCATTTTTTGATGGCCGCCATTGCCGGGCGCCGCACCGGTGTGGGGTGTGAAGGCGTGATACTGGTGCAGAAATCCGACAAGGCTGATTTTCGGATGCGTTTCCTGAACCCGGACGGGACTGAGGTCGAGATGTGCGGTAATGGGGCGCGTTGCGCAGCGGCGTTTGCGAACGCCATCGGAGCTAGCGGTACCGCTTTGACAATGGAGACCATGTGCGGGCTGGTTGATGCGCAGCTGAGTGATACTGGCGTTTGCGTGTGGATGCCCGAGCCGAGCAAAAAGAACTATGGACTGGAGTTGAAAGTCGGCGAGGAGATTGTTTGCGGTGATTTTATAAATACTGGCGTTCCGCATTTTGTGGTGCAGGTGCCGAATATCAGCGCGGTGGACGTGCAGGGGCTCGGACGTGCCCTGCGTTTGCACCCGGCTTTCGCGCCTGACGGGACAAATGTGGATTTCGTGACTTTCCGCACGCCGAACCGCATGACGATGCGGACTTACGAACGGGGTGTTGAGGCGGAGTCCGGTGCCTGCGGCACTGGCGCGGTTGCTTGCGCGGTGGTTGCGGTTGAGACCGCCAAATTCACACTGCCTGCTAAAGTCAAAACGACCTCAGGATATGAGCTGGTCATAGACGGTGACTGGCGCCATCAGAAATGCACAGGTCTGACGTTGTTCGGTCCGGTTAAGTTCGTGTTCACCGGAGAGATCGATACAGAACGGATGGAGCTGGACGGCGAGATCGATTGATGAAGTGGAATGTCATTGCGGTTTTTCAGGAGAGCGAGGTTCCGTGTTTTTGCGCGCGCAGGCGGCACATCGACCGGTTGCGCACTGAGTTCCCGTCTGCTGAGGTGCGATGGTGCAAGACCAGGCGGTCTTTTGAACGGTTGCTGCCGCGAGTGCAGGTGGCGCTGACATGGGCTTTTCGGCAAGAGTGGTTTGAACGGGCACCTGAACTGCGGCGCATAGCCACCCCGGCGGCAGGGCGTGATTTCTTCCCGGTTGTCCCGCCACCGCGCGTTATGGTGCTGCGCGGCACACACCACGGGGTTGTAATGGCGGAAACCGTGCTGGGCCTCATGCTGGCCGTTAACCGCGGCCTTTTCGACGCGCATGCTTGTCAAATGCGCGGTGAGTTATGGCCGCGCCGCGAATTATACGAAATACGCCTGCTTGCCGGAACACATGCTGTGATCGTTGGGTTCGGTCATATAGGTCAGCATATCGGACATGTTTTGAAGACCTTCGGGGTCAGGGTTACCGGTGTGCGGCGAAGCGCGCCGCAGCGATTGCCGAAATGGTTCGGCGCGGGTGATGCTGTAGTGTCGGTTGAGCGGATGGACGCGGCCTTGCGCCAGGCTGATCATGTGATTGTTGTGTTGCCTTCGGATACCGGCACGGACGAAATGTTTGACGCTCGCCGACTCGCGCTTTTGCCGCATGACGCGGTCTTCTATAACGTGGGGCGCGGCAATTGTGTTAACGAGAAGGCTTTGGCGGAGGCGCTTGCGAAGGGGCAGTTACGTGGTGCCTGCCTTGACGTGTTCGCGCAAGAGCCGCTTGACTGCGGCTCTCCGCTGGCGGATAACCTTCCCGGACTTATACGTCTGCCGCACGCCTCGGCATTTACGGATGATTACATTGACCGTTTTCTTGACGAGGTTGTGGCATGGCTGAAAAAGTGACATTGGCGAAAGTAGCGTTCAGTCGCACGGTCAGATCGGTCGCAGAGACCTGGCGGCTGGCGGCGGAAGTCGCTGCTTTGCTTGAGCCCGGCATGGTGCTGGCTTTGCACGGGGATCTCGGAGCCGGTAAGACCACCTTCGTGCAGGGTTTGGGATGGGAGTTAGGGGTGCGTCGCCCTATGACTAGCCCGACGTTCACCCTAGCGGTGGAATATCAGACACCGCGCTTCAAGCTGGTGCACATGGACCTGTACCGGATCAATGATCCGGAGGAGCTGGTTTCAATGGGGTTTTGCGAGTATATTGAAAACGGTGCGGTGGTGGCAGTCGAGTGGCCGGACAGGGCAGGCGATCTTATCCCGGAAAACGCTTTGCATGTCAGAATAGCTTTGAGCCAGGAGTTGGAAAGCCGGGAAATAACAGTGGAGCGCAGTAAAAAAGCATGAGGCTAATACGAGCGTATTTGAGGGTTTCGCTGGTTAAGCGTGTTGTGGCAGGCCTGAGTCTTGGCGCTATGTGCGGCGGGGTCATGTGGTGGCTTTCTGCGCGGTGCGGCATGCAAGACAGCGTCCGGACAGTCACGCGCTACTGTTCACCGTTCGGCTCCGTGTTTGTCGGCATGCTTAAGATGATTGTAGTGCCCACGATTTTTTTCTCGCTGGTTTGCGGCGCATCTTCGCTGCCTTTGAAAAAGCTCGGCAAAGTTGGCGGCAAGATAATCGCCTGGTATTTCGCTTCAATGACGATATCGTCCATTCTTGGGATCGCGATGGCGTGCTTTGTTAATCCGGGCGCGGGCGATTCATTGGAGGGATGGCAGGAACTCGTGCGTCAGTTCGGTGCGCAAACAACGGGCGATGCGATAGCTGAAGCTCCCAAAGCCTTGGCGGATGTGCTGGAAAAGCTGTTGTCAGATCTTTTCCAGAACCCTTTTGCCGCATTGGCCAACGGTAATTTCATGGGAGTGATATCTTTCGCCATCCTGTTTGGCATCAGCTTGAGGCTGGTTCTGGATGCTACGGTTGACGCGGCCAAGCAGTCGCGCATTCAGGCGGTTATAGACCTCTGCGAGGCCTGCATGGCGGCGGTCAACAAGATCATCGATTTTGTGATGAACTACTCGCCGATCGGTGTGTTTTTTCTTTCGATGGGAATTTTCTCGGTATATGGGCCTGCGATCATCGGCCCTTACGTTTCGGTGGTACTGGGCATTTCGGCGGGCATTATTCTTTTGTTGTTCGTGGCCTACCCGATCATGATACTTATCGTGACACGTAAAAACCCATACAGGGTGATAATGGCAGTGCGCGAGGCGATGCTGCTGGCTTTCGTGACTCGTTCCAGCGCGGCTACCCTGCCGGTCTCGATCAGGGTTTCCGAAGAGAATCTGGGCATTAATCCTGAACTGGCCAGTTTTTCCCTGCCGCTTGGAGCCACGGTCAACATGGACGGCGTCTGTATACATTTGCCGATGTTCGCAGTGCTGGCGGCCAACATGTTCGGCATACGTCTGGGTATCGGTGATCTGGCGCTGATGATGGTTACGACTGTGCTGGCGGCGGTCGGCGCGGGTGGCGTGCCGGGCAGCAGCCTGATGCTGCTGTTCATTATTTTGGGTGCTCTAGGGTTGAGTCCCGCGCAGACTGCAGTCATCGTGGCCTTGGCGTTGGGCATCAACCCGATCCTGGACATGTTCGAGACAATGTGCAATGTCACCGGAGACATCCTGTGTACCTATGGAGTTGCCAAAATCGAGAATCTGGTCGAGGGAGACGTGCGTGTATGACTAGGATCAGATTGCCTCATCCTAAAACCCTTTCGGAGGCTGATGAAAATCATCGTTTGCATCAAACAGGTCCCGGGAACCACACAAGTGGATATCGACGAGGAGACCGGAGTTCTGAAGAGAGACGGAGTTGAGTCCAAGATCAATCCGTACGATCTTTACGCCTTGGAAACCGCGTTGCGTCTCAAGGCCAGTTGTCCTGAAGCGCAGGTTGTGGCCATAACCATGGGACCGCCGCAGGCGGAGCAGTCTTTGCGCGAGGCTTTGATGATGGGGGTTGATGATGTTGTGCTGGTTTCGGATCGCCGCTTCGCTGGTGCTGACGTGCTGGCGACCGCTCTGACGCTCTCGCAGGCGATCCTAGCGTATGGCTGGGATACGGGACTGATACTTTGCGGTCAGCAGACCACTGATGGAGACACGGCGCAGGTGGGGCCGGAGATCGCGGAGTTCCTCGGCATACCGCATGCCTCTAATGTAACTGCGATACAAGAGTTCTCGGCTGCCGGTTTGACAGCCAAGGTTGATCTGCCTGCCACCGAGGAAACCATCCGCATTCCGTTGCCTTGTCTGGTTTCTGTGAATAAAGGCATCCACACGCCGCGATTGCCTTCATACACACTCAAAAAGGCTTCCCGCGACCGTAAAGTCAGAACCATCACCTTGGCCGAGTTGCCGGATTCAGACCCTGCGCATTATGGTTTAAACGGTTCTCCGACGCAGGTCATCCGGATCTTTCCGCCCGAGCACAATGTGGCGCATGAAAGGTGGGAGGGCGCATCCGAGACGCTTGCCGCGCGGCTGTATGAGAATCTGCGGGAAGAGAAGTTTCTGGTGTGAGATGCAGGGTTTTTGTTCGGAGAAGTTGCAATGGCTGAAATTATTGTCCATCAAGAAAAGATACCGGACCCGAGTGTTGTCTCAGCCTTGTGTCCTTTCGGCGCGATTGACGTTCTGGACGGCAAGGTGCTTATCAACGCAGGCTGCAAGATGTGCCGCCTTTGCATCAAGAACGGTCCTGCAGGAGCGTTTGAGCTGGTCAAAGAGCAGCGGGCCGCGGTTGACAAGGACAAATGGCAAGGCATCGCGGTTTATCTCGACCAGACAGACGGAGAGATACACCCGGTCTCGCTGGAACTGCTGGGCAAGGCGCGCGAGTTGGCTGGAAAAGTCGACCAGCCCGTAATCGCATTGCTGGCTGGTGCCGCACTTGCGAAAGCCGTTCGTGAGATTCTGCATTACGGTGTCGACAAACTGTATCTTTACGAGCATCCGAATTTGGATCATTTCCGGATCGAGCCTTATGCGGCAGTTTTTGAGGATTTCATAAAGCGTTGCCAGCCTGCGGTGGTGTTGGTCGGCGGCACGGCGATCGGACGGTCTTTGGCCCCGCGCGTGGCCGCGCGTTTCAGAACCGGCCTGACCGCTGACTGCACGTTTCTCGACATTCAGAAGAATACCGATCTGGATCAGATACGTCCGGCTTTCGGCGGAAACATCATGGCGCATATCCGTACCCCGCATCACCGGCCCCAATTCGCTACGGTGCGTTACAAAATATTCTCGGCACCTGAGCGCTTGGACGCACCTAGGGGCGAAATCATCCGTGTGGACATGGATGATGCCTTGCTGACCTCCAAGATCGAGACCTTGTCGGCATCGCGCAAAGAGCCGGTTAAAAACATTGAGGACGCTGACGTGCTGGTCGTGGCCGGGCAGGGCATCCAGCGTAACGAAAACATGGCCTTGCTGGAGGAGCTAGCCGAGAACCTGGGAGGCATGCTTGGCGGCACACGTCCGGTCATTGAGGCCGGCTGGCTGGAGCCGCGCCGCCAGATCGGCTTGAGCGGGCGGACGGTAAAGCCGAAACTGCTGATCGCCTGCGGTGTTTCGGGTTCCGTGCAGTTCGCGGCCGGTATGAGCGGCTCTGACCGGATCATCGCGATCAACATTGACCCAGAGGCGCCGATCTTCAAGGTCGCGCATACGGCGATTGTCGGCGACGTCTGCGAGATCCTGCCGTCGCTGTTGCAGAAAATCAGGGCAGGAGAGTTTGTCCAATGAAAGACAGAGTCAAATACAACAGCGTGACGGAGGCAGATGTCCGGTTTCTGCGGGAGTTGGTTATGCCGGATGGTAAGGTCTTTTCCCGCGCTGAGATTCATGAGGATTTCAGTCACGATGAAATGGGCGCGTTGCATCATTTTCCAGATGTGTTGGTTGAGGCTGCCAGCGGCGGGCAGGTGGCGGCAGTATTGAAATACGCCGACAGCCGACGCATACCGGTGACACCGCGCGGACAGGGTACAGGGCTGGTGGGAGCGGCAGTCGCCTTGCACGGTGGCATCATGCTCAGCACAGTGCGCATGAACCGGATTTTGGAGTTGGACGAAGAGAATTTGACGTTGACGGTTGAACCCGGCGTGCTGCTGATGGAAATATCCAAGTACGTTGAAGATCGCGACCTTTTCTATCCGCCTGATCCTGGCGAAAAGAGCGCTTCGATCGGCGGCAACATCAGCACCAACGCTGGCGGCATGCGCGCCGTCAAATACGGCGTCACGCGTGACTATGTGCGCGGCTTGGAGGTGGCGCTCGCCAGTGGCGAGATCATCGAGGTCGGCGGCAAGGTGGTCAAGAACAGTTCGGGCTACAGTCTGAAAGATCTGATTGTAGGCTCCGAGGGTACCTTGGGTTTTGTCACCAAGGCCATCTTGAAGTTGTTGCCGTTGCCGAAAAAGGTCATAAGCCTGCTGGTGCCTTTTGACGATCTTGCGACCGCCATCGAGACGGTGCCGGTGATTATCAAATCCAAGTATATCCCCACCGCCATCGAGTATATGGAAAAGCCGGTGATCATGTGTGCCGAGCAATATCTGGGCAAGAAGTTTCCCGATCATTCGTCTGACGCCTATCTGCTGTTGACTTTTGACGGCAACAGCCGTGAGGAGGTCGAGGCGGTTTACGAGAAGGTGGCCGAGGTTTGCCTGCGCGCCGGAGCGCGGGATGTTTTCATTTCCGACACGGATGAGCGGCAGGTGTCGATCTGGAGCGCGCGCGGAGCTTTTCTGGAGGCTATCAAGGCGTCCACCACCGAAATGGAAGAGTGTGATGTGGTGGTGCCGCGCAACAGTGTGGCGGAATTCGTGAAATACACCAAAGAGGTTGAACGCATGGTAGGTGCGCGGTTGAGCGGCTTCGGGCATGCTGGCGACGGTAATCTCCATGTCTACGTGCTGCGCGACGAGCTGGATCAGGAGACTTATCTTAAAAAGCTTGCCGAGGCCTTCAGCCTGCTCTACGCCAGGGCGGCAGAGCTGGGCGGGCAGGTTTCCGGCGAGCACGGCATAGGCTTTGCCAAAAAAGAGTTTCTGGCTGAGTCGCTGGGCCCGGTTCCGGTCGCTCTGATGCGCAGCATAAAGGCTGTGTTCGACCCGAACGGGATCTTGAATCCCGGCAAAGTATGCTAGGCTATTAACCTTACCTCAAACTCACACACTTGGTTTGTGGGCGAAAGCCCACATTAGTCGGAGGCGCCGGTTGTCGGTTGATTGTCGGGCACCAGACGTTTGACGGCGCGATGTCCGATCTTCGCGTTGATGGAGTCGACAGTGCGGCAGAGCTTTTCGCGTCTTTCGATATTATCTGCGGGAGAGGTCTCGAAAAGCGACGTCTGCCGCTGTCGCTCAGCGCAAAAACCGCTGACTCCGAAACCTATCAGGCGTACGGGTTTAACCATTCTTTCGTCCGCCAAGAGGCGCATGGCCAATGACCGCAAGGTGA
>JAQVQN010000270.1 GCA_028701555.1 Kiritimatiellia bacterium
TCGCTGGAAGAAATCCGCCTGCTCAAGGGCGGCTAAGATTGTGGTTTGGGTAAAGGGGATTCGGATTTTTGGCTTTGGCAGACTTGCGCGTACAGAAAAATTGCCAACTAACGGTTGCGCCCTGCGATGCACAGCCTCTATAATTAAAAGTTTATACAGCCTTTGCCCAAAAAAGAGATTTCTGTATATGGCGACAGCAGAGAAAACAATGAGCGTTTGCCGCAACAGTGATTTTGTTTGTTTAGTTGGCGTGGCGGCATGCTGTGCCGTCTTGCTCATGCCCATTACTTCGCTGTGCGAGGCGGCTGCCGTGGGACGTGCTGACGAGGTGGTCAGCCGTTTCCGTCTCGGGCCTTTTTTCGAGTACCGCGCGACTCGGGAAGGGGGAACCTTTTGGGCGTTCAGGCCTTTTTACTC
This sequence comes from Kiritimatiellia bacterium, assembly GCA_028701555.1. GTDB lineage: Bacteria > Verrucomicrobiota > Kiritimatiellia > RFP12 > UBA1067 > JAQVQN01. The sequence continues at coordinate 418 of JAQVQN010000270.1, forward strand.
CAAAGTCAGCGATCCTCTACTCGACACGCGTGTGACGGACGTGGTCTGGCCACTGGGCACCTTCCACCGCGACCGCGAACAGTCATGGTGGCGTCTGCTGCTGGCTTACGGGGCTGACAACGACATTTCGCGCAAGGATTCGGCTTGGAAGGCGGCGCTGTTCCCGTTCTGGTTTCATGGCCGCTCACGGCAGGGTGAGGATTACTGGGCGCTGTTTCCGGTGTATGGGCACCTGCCGCATGTTCTAATGATGGACGATATCGATTTCTTTTTATTTCCGCTCTATCTTAACTATGCGGTGAACGGTGTCGAACGTGATTATTACCTGTGGCCAATTTTTTCGCGGACCGGCGAGCAGCCCGGGATAACGCGCACAGGTATTTTCCCGTTATACGGCGAAACCAATAAGCGCGGTGTCGAGGAGCACCGCTACGCCTTCTGGCCGTTCTGGACGTCAGCGGTCTACAGCGGGCGCAACCCCGGCTCTTCATGGATGCTGTTCCCGCTTTGCGGCAGGGTCAGCCGCGAGAAAGAGCGGCAGACTCTGATTCTGCCGCCGTTCTTCTCTTGGGCTGAAACCGATGCCGCTGAGCGCTGGCGCATGCCTTGGCCGTTTATCGAGACCGTGACCTCGCCGAGTGTCAGGAAACGGTCTTTCTGGCCGGTATACGGCAGTGTTGACCGCGACGATGAGCGAAGGTGGTACGCGGCGTGGCCGTTGATCGCGCATTTTAATTTGGCATCAAAAGGCGGACGCACAGAGCGCAGCCGATTCTTTCCATTCTATGTTGAAGAGAAAGTCTATCGCACAAACTCGGATCAAGAGGAGCGCGTCGTCGAGAGCTACCGCCGGGTATGGCCGCTGTATGCGTGCGAAACCAAGCACGGCGAATCTCGAACGCGGGCGTTGGAATTGAGCTTGATCCGTTACAGCGGTGGCATAGAGCGCAACTGGGCTCCCTTTTGGACGTTTTATGAGCGGACAGAGCGCGAATGCGAAGTCCGGCACGAAGCCCTGTGGGGCTTGCTGCAATACCGCAAGGCATCGCAGCCGGAAAGGGATTTGGAATGATAACACGTGAGCCGGTATATACTGACGAACCGGACAGTATGCTAGTCAGCATGTGGCGGCAAATAATACTGGGTCTTGGCGATATTGGAAGAGCCGGTAGTTTGTCGGTGCAGGCTTTGGCGGGAATACCTTTGCTGTTAATGTCGCGGCGCGGTTTGCGCGAGTTGACGCGGCAGTTGTTTGTCACGGGCATCAAGAGTTTGGCTGTGGTCACGGTAGTAGGCATGTTCACCGGCATGATCCTGGGATTGCAGGTGGGGCTGGAGCTGCGGCGTTTCAATCAAGAGATATATATCGGTTCGGCAGTCATGATCTCACTGCTGCGTGAGATGGGGCCTTTCATGAGCGGCCTGATTCTGGCAGCTTGCGTGGGATCTTCCATGGCGGCTCAGATCGGCACGATGACGGTCAACGACGAGATCGCGGCACTGGAGATCATGTCCATTAGCCCAGTGAGGTTTTTGATGACTCCGCGCATGGCGGCTATGGTGATGATGACTCCGCTCCTCTCATTTTATACCTGTGTGCTGGGGGTGATCGGCGGCGGCATAGTCGGCCAGACGCAATTAAACGTGCCTTGGGATCAATATATCACAATGGCGATTGATATAGCCCGACTGCGTGACCTTTATGTGGGCTTGCTTAAAGCTTTGGTGTTCGGCATTGTCATCACAGGAGTCTCTTGTTACGAGGGATTCACCACCACGATGGGTGCAGTTGGTGTGGGCAAGGCCACGCGCCGTTCCGTGATTATATCTTTCCTGCTGATACTGATACTCGGCTATATTATAACCCGTTTGTTTTATGACCTATGATCAGATTTGAAAAAGTTACCAAGCAATTGGGCGGTAAAAACGTCCTGGAAGACCTTTCCTTAGCAATCGTGAAAGGCGAAATTTTCGTGATTGTCGGGCCCTCCGGAACCGGTAAGAGTGTTACACTAAAGCACATGGTACGGCTATTGAAGCCAACCAGCGGTTCGGTCTGGGTCGAAGACACGGAAATCAGTGCGTTAAACGGCTCCGCCCTTAACACTGTGCGCGGGCGTTTCGGATATCTTTTTCAAGGAGGAGCGCTGCTGGGCTGGATGAGCGTGGCCGAGAACATCGCCTTGCCTTTGCGAGAAAACACCAAGCTGACAGAAGATGAGATATCCGCGCATGTGGAAGAGGCACTGCAACTGGTCGGCATGGCTCAAGACGGCGACAAGTTTCCTAACGAGATATCTGGAGGCATGCAGAAGCGCGCCGGATTGGCACGGGCGATTGTGCGGCGTCCGGAAATAGTGCTGTATGACGAGCCAACTTCCGGTCTTGACCCTGTGACGGCTCGCACGATTGACAGGCTGATCGTGCGCCTGAACGAAGAACTGGGCATAACAAGCGTAGTGGTGACTCATGATTTGCAGGGAGCTCTACTGATCGCTGACCGCATCGCGATGCTGACCGGAGGCCATTTCGTGGAGGTCAGCTCACCTAAAGAATTTGTGGCTACAGAGCAACCGGATGTACGGCGTTTTCTGGATGCTCAGTTTATTTCGAAAAAAGGCATTGAGGGAATGGGAGGACAAGATCATGAGTCTTAAGAAAAACAGCGAGGTTTTTTCCGAGATAATTGTCGGAACTTTTATGGTTGCAGTGCTGGCTCTGTTGGCCTATTTCACGATCATGATATCAGGCATCGAGCTTTTTAACGGGAAGAACAGGGTTCCTGTAACCGTGAAATTTCATGATGTCGGTGGATTGAAAATGCGTGATTCGGTGATGTTGCGCGGCATGACGGTCGGCTCGGTCAGCGACATGCAACTGGAAAACAGCTCAATCAAGGTGACAATGATGATACAAGAAGCTGTCAAGTTCCGCGAAGGTTACAGGATCACAATCAATTCAGGCTCTTTGTTGGGTGGTAATTATTTGCTGATCGAGGAGGGGGCTGGCGCAGAGTTGGCGGCTGATACTGTGCTGCAAGGCGTGACGCCCAGCAACTGGATGCGTGATCTCGGTGAGGTCGTCGCTAAATTAAGGGAGGCCACGGCCGGCGATGAGTTGAAGAACATCCTTGCCAATCTGGAAGACGCCACAGCCTCGGTCAAAGTGCTGGTCTCACGCGTTGAAGGCGGCAAGGGTACTCTCGGCAAACTCTTTTCCGAAGATACAGCGCTTTATGATGATCTGACTAACACGGTCGCGAACCTCAAGTCGGTCACGGCCAAAATCGATACTGGCGAAAACTCTCTGGGCCGCCTGATCAATGACGACGGTGGGGTTTATTCCGATCTGCGTGATTCGATCGCCAATCTGAAGTCAATATCCGACCGTATCGAAAAGGGCGAGGGTACGGTGGGCAAGCTGCTTTCGTCGGACGACACAATTTACAGGGACTTGCAGGAAACCATGGAGCGTATCAAGAACGTAGCCGTGCGCTTGGACGAGGGGGAAGGTACCTTGGGTAAACTGATGAAGGATGACAACAAAATGTACAACGATCTAGACGCCACTGTCGAGAACCTGAAACTGGTTACCGAACGCTTGGCGAAAGGCGAGGGCACTTTGGGCAAGCTTTCGGCTGATGACCAGCTCTACAACGATGTTCACGGCCTGATTAAGGACGTGCGGCAGACTGTCGATAACTTCCGGGACACCACGCCGATCAGCGCTTTCGCAAGCCTGATCATGGGCGGAC
>JAQVQN010000271.1 GCA_028701555.1 Kiritimatiellia bacterium
AGGCGCGGCCAAAATCGTCCACCCCACCGATTGCCAAGAATGGCAACGCGCGATTGACGCCGCTCTGGTTTCGTTGGATTGGCACGACGTTTACCGCCGCAAGGGCCTGGAGCGCGCCGCCGCCTTCTCCTGGCAGCAAGCCGCCACCGACACTCTTGAGGTTTATCGCCAATTATACCCGCGCCAACACCTGTTCTCGACAGCCAAGACCCAAAAGAGTTAACATCTTTGTTTTTTTGGAGAGCAAATAATATGATTAAAGCTTGTGACCTGAAACGAGGAGGCTTGATCGGAATCAACGATATGCCTCATGTTGTCGAAGACCTTAAGGTCTCCACCCCCAGTGCGCGCGGCGCGGCATCCATCTACCGTTTCCGCTTCCGCAATCTAGTGTCCAAGGTCAAGCAGGATGTTTCCTGCAAAGGCGATGAATCTTTCGCAGAGATCGACTTCGAGCGCCGCCCTGTGCAGTTCCTCTATCGTGAAGTTGACATGTACACCTTTATGGATACCGAGGACTATTCACAGTTCTCCCTGCCGCGCGACGTCATTGAAGATCAATCTCTGTATCTGGTGGAGGATATGGAGGGCATTTTTGCCTTGCTGTCGAACGGCAGGATACTTACCGTAGAGATGCCGCAGAAAGTTGAGCTAAAGGTGGTTGAATGCGAGCCGGTAATGAAGGGCGCCACCGCCGCTTCGCGCAGCAAACCCGCCAAGTGCCAAACCGGGCTGACCGTGCATGTGCCTGAATATCTTGAGGCTGGCGAGATGATCGTGGTCGACACAGCCACAGGCGAGTTCGTTTCTCGCGCAAACCCTTCCAAATTTTAAAGTAATACATGCCGACGCGCCGACGCGCGGCTTGACATGACTCAAAGCACAACAAGGAATAATCACTATGAACAGCGATCAGGTCAAAACCGGTTTTCAACGCGCCCCACACCGCAGTCTCTTGATGGCCACCGGGGTCAAACGCGAAGATTTCAGCAAACCCTTCATTGGCGTCTGTAACTCTTACACCGATATCATACCCGGCCACTGCCATCTCAACAAGGTCGGCGAATGGGTCAAACAGTGTATCCGCGACGCTGGCGGCGTCCCCTTCGAATTCAACACCATCGGCATCTGCGACGGTATCGCCATGGGGCACGGCGGCATGAAGTACTCCCTGCCCAGCCGTGAACTGATCGCCGACTGCGTGGAGTCCATGGTCAAGGCCCACTGCTTCGATGCCATGGTCTGTATCCCGAACTGCGATAAAATCATCCCCGGCATGATCCTGGGCGCTGTGCGCGTCAACATCCCCACCGTCTTCGCCAGCGGCGGGCCCATGCGCGCCGGATGTCTGGACGGCAAACCGGTGGATCTGATCTCGGTCTTCGAGGGCGTAGCACAGTTGAAGAACGGCACCATCACTGAAGAGCAGCTTACGCGCGTCGAAGAGAACGGCTGCCCAGGCTGTGGCTCCTGCTCTGGCATGTTTACTGCCAACTCGATGAATTGCCTGTGCGAGGCCATCGGTCTGGCCCTGCCCGGCAACGGCTCGATCCTTGCTGACGATCCCTCGCGCCGCAATCTGTGGCGCGAGGCCGCAACACGCGCCGTGGAACTGGCCAAAGCCGGCACACCTAAACCGCGCGACCTCGTAACTGTCGCCGCGCTGGACAACGCCTTCGCGCTCGACATGGCCATGGGCGGCAGCACCAACACAGTCTTGCACACACTGGCCATCGCGCGCGAAGCCGGTCTCGACTATGACCTCGACCGCATCAACTCCGTCTCGCAGCGCTGCCCGAATGTCTGCAAGGTGTCGCCGTCGAGCGACTACCACATGGAAGACGTGGACGCTGCCGGCGGCGTTTACGCCATCCTTAAGCGCATCGCTGACATACCGGGCCTGATCGACACCTCCTGCCCGACAGTCAACGGCAAAACCCTGGGAGAGAACATCGCGGCGGCCGAGATTAAGGACGAACAGGTCATACGCCCGGTCAGCAAGGCTTATTCGCAAGACGGCGGGCTTACGATCATGCGCGGCAACCTGGCCGAACAGGGCGCAGTGGTTAAGAAGGCCGGCGTCACCGCATCCATGCTCCGGTTCGAAGGCACCGCAATTTGTTTCGATTCCCAAGAGGAAGCCTGCGAAGGCATCCTGGCCGGAAAGGTCAAGTCCGGCAACGTGGTGGTGATCCGTTACGAGGGTCCGCGCGGCGGCCCTGGCATGCAGGAGATGTTGGCCCCGACATCATACATCATGGGAGCGGGCCTAGGCGAGTCTGTCGCGCTGATCACCGACGGACGTTTCTCCGGCGGGACCCGCGGCGCGTGCATCGGTCACGTCTCGCCGGAAGCCGCTGAGGGCGGACTGATCGGTCTGCTCAAGGACGGCGACCGTATCTGTATCGACATCAACAGCCGTAAATTGGAGGCGCTGCTAGACGATGCAGAGATCGCGCGCCGCCGCGCCGCCGCGCCGGCTTGGAAACCGCGCCCGCTCGGCGGCTGGCTTAGTCGTTACGCCATGATGGTCGGCAACGCCAGCTCCGGTGCCTCACTCGCTCTTGATTCCTAAACGCCGCTCGAGGTCAAGATCACGCGTTCCGCCTAGCTCAACAGCCTTGCGGTAATACATTTCCGGCTCATCGGTTTTGACTGGGTTAATGTCCAAAAGCAGCCACGCCATGTTGTAATACCCTGCGGGGCGTTGCGGATTGGCCTTCATGGCTTTGTCCAAGGCGTCCATGGCCTTGGCGTAGCTGCCGTTAGCCGCATGCGCCCCCGCCGCCAGCAGCAAGGTGGTTTCGTCACGCGGATTGTCCGCCAAGAGATCGTCGAGCACCACCGCAGCATCATTGTGCTTGCCCTGCTGCAAGCGCGACAAAGCCATCAGCACCCGCGCGTCACGGCTCTCCGGAGCCGCTTTCAACACCTTCAACAGCGACACTTCAGCATCGTCAAAACGGTCAACCGACAACATGTCCTTGGCCCATTCCAACTCGTCTGCAACGTTGACCTCTCCCTTGGCCGCGCCGTCCGCACCGTCTTCAGGGATTTCGGCAACCGGGGCCTGTGCGCCGGATTCCGTTTTCGCCGCCAGCTTAAACGAAACATCCGGCACATTGTTTGTCTCTGCGGCCTTCTTGCGCTCAGCGCGCTTGGCCTCCAAAGCAGATGTGTCAGTCACCGCCACCGTGCGTGCGCTGGAACTGACATCATCCAGCATGATCCGGTCGATCTCTGTCTCGCAGAGTGCCTTGCGGAAACGCAGCGGTGCAAATTCTGATGACGACACCCGTCGCGGATTTTCGCGCTCGACGCGCACAATCTCGTCAATGGCCTTGCGGTAAAGTTCAATCGCCTGCTTGCCCTCGCCAGCCACATAAGCTTCCTGCGCCTGCGTCATCAGCTCGTTGGCGTCTTTCAGCAGTTCGGAGACTTTCGGTTCCTTCTCCTTGGCCACCGCGCATATGCTAAAAACGCAGATTGCCGCAATCACCAGACGGATCAACTTGGACCTGTTTGCACTAATGTCAAAAAATTTCATGAAACTCCCGACTACTAACTCTTAACTACTAACTACTCACTCTTAACTCGGGGGCGAATCAACTTGTTGAATCGCCCCCGATATTATCACACCCGGTCTTGCCGCTTCACGCATAAAAATAAAGGCTCTTCACGGTTGACCCCATATTCGGCAGCATCAATTGTCGGAAGACATTCGACATGCTGCTTCAAATTCAACTCCAGCCCAGCCGCCCGTATCCTGCCGAATAGATCAGTGCCGTAGATCCGGACATGATCCTCTTGACCGTAGAACTCCCTGCGGGCACTCGCCGTCACAATCTCGCCATCGCACTCCCTTGTGGCTTTCAGCCCCCTCGCGAAAGGCGTCTGCAGCACAGCCCTGCCTCCCGGCTTCAGTACACGGCACAGCTCCCGCAACGCGGCCGCGTCATCCGGCACATGCTCCAAGACATGATTGCAGATCACCCAATCGAAAGTCCCTTCAGCGTAAGGTATGGCCGTCACGTCCATCCTGTCCACTCCGTCACGGCTCGGGCACAGGTCGCCTTTGACATACAGAGCCGGAGCGCAGGCCTCGATCTTTGCCGCCAGATGCTTCTCGGGCGCGAAATGCAGCACCG
>JAQVQN010000272.1:0-917 GCA_028701555.1 Kiritimatiellia bacterium
GGATCGGTGCCGATGATCAACGGCGCCGAGACCCTTCGGCTGTGCTCCACCAGCACGCGCGTCTCAAGACCGGGAGCGGAAGCCGAAACACCGGGCACCATCTCCAAACGACGGCAAAGATCCTCCTCTTTCTCGATCACCCCGCCGCCAAAAGGGGATATCGTGATGTGCGGCTTGAAGTCGAGGATCTTCTCTTTCCACATGTCCCCGAAGCCGGTCATGACCGACCGCACTATGATGATGATGGCGACACCCAGCACCACTCCCACCACTGAAATCAGCGTGACGACCGACGTGAAAGACCTTGCCGGCTTCAAATATTTAAGCGCCAAAAAGAGAGGGAAGGGCATGGGGGATCAGTTGATTAGTGCACTACTCAGAGATTGCCGGTGTCGACCTTGATGTCTTCCGAATCGACCGATGTCGCCGACAGCTCATCTTCCACCTGCACGGCCTCCTTGCTGGTTGTCGGCAGATAGCGGTAATACACCATCAACTGCAGCGCGGCTAGGCAGGTGTCCATCACGGGCCGGTCTGTGTGGGCGTCCACGTTGGTCCACCATCCGATATCCTGCACATTGCCCTTGGCGTCCTTGATCGCGTTGCGCTCTATCTGCTGGGCCTTGACGTAGCTGGGTTTCATGATCTTGTTCCATCTCTCCCAGTGTTTGCCGCCCTCATGGAACTTGCACTGGGTGGCGTAATAATAATAGTACTGGGCCGAGGCTGTATAGAACTGACTCTGTTCAGGCTTGAGCTGCGCCATGACCTTGCGTTTGACATAACTCATCGGGTTGTCGGTCTCGTCTTTCAGGTCTTCCTTGCGCACTTTTTTGATCTCTTCCGCGATCGTTGTATAACACGAGAAGATCGGATTCCATGCGCCGATCATCTCCAGCGACTTTTTGACCTCGGGC
>JAQVQN010000272.1:927-4126 GCA_028701555.1 Kiritimatiellia bacterium
TGCAAAGGGTTCCGACACTGGTAAGCCCGCCGCGCCCGGGGCTGGTGTAGCCGAAGCCTCCGGCCGGATGCGCATTGGCTTTGAAGCCTTTGATCGCGAGCTTTATGGCCTTGTCCAGACCGTCGACCTGCAGCCTCGCCAGATGCGCGGCCTTGAGCGCTTGCGCGCACCACCCCATGTAGGAAGTGTCGTCACGGTACTTGCCCGTTTCCTTGTCGGGAGTCGGGTCCATGTTGTAAGTCCAGCCGCCGGTCGGGTGCTGGCCCTTGATGATCAGGTCCAGAGATTTTTCCGCGGCCACCTTGACGTTCGGGTTGAGCGTCATGCCGTAGGCCTCGCACAAGGCGTACGCCGCTATGGGGTGGTCATAATTGCCGGGGATTCTGCCGGTAGTCTTGTTCTGGACACTCATCAGATATTCAAGCGCGGCCTGCACGGTCGGTCCGAACTCCACCGACTCTCCCGGCTTCTCGCCGTGCGACAGGAAGGTAAGGATCCCCAGGCCGGTCATGGCGACTTTGCTCCTCGACCACGAACCGTCCTTGTTCTGGTTTTTCTTCAGCCAGCGCAAAGCCCGCAAGACCGCCTCTTCCGTATTCTTGTCGCCGCCGAACCGCACCAGTTGCGTACCGCGGGTACCGGTGTTGCGGGTGCTGCCATAGATATTCTTGAGGATCACCGGGCTTTTGACCATCATAACCGCGTCAAAGGCCTGCGGCTGGGGGCTCATCGGCTGATCAGGCGCCTCCGTCTGCATGTCGACATCCGGGCTGTCGATCGGGATGTCGATGTCGATATCCTGCACCTGCTCTTCGGGCTTTTTGAACTCCTTGATCTTATCGAGGTCTTTAAGCTCCTCGGCTTCCAGGACCTGGGTCTCGATGATGCGGTCCTCGATTGCGACACCGCTGGACATGACCACCAGCAGTCCGACCGCCAGCACCGGCAGCAGGACCGCGGCAACAGGAGCCGACAGGCGCTGCAGCTCGATTACCGCCAGCTTGTATGCCTTCGACTGCCTCGGCGCCTTGATGCCTACGGACAACACCTTCATGCGGCTGAAGAAGCTGTCGTTCGTGTACATTCTGGCGATTTCCGCGAGATGTGTATCCACCTCGTTCATATCCACATTGCTGCTCATGTCAGAGTCCTTATCAAATGCTGAAAATCGACAGGTTCGTCATCTTGTACTTGTTGCAGACATCCAGAACCTGAATCAGGAACGAGTGCGGCGAGTCCGCCGTGCATTTAATTACCACCATGGCGCTTGTGCTGTACCCGGACAAACGCTCGATGCAGCGATCCAGCTCAGGCAGCCGCATCAGGCGCCCGTTAAAAACGAAGCCCTGCGGCGCGACCAAGACATTGATCAGCTCGGGAGGATTCTCTTTGATCCGCTCGTCGTTGCTCGGAGCGGGCCGCGCCGCCGAGAGCTTGGACAGTATGTCCTCCTGTTTGAGCGTTACCACGAAGAAAATCAGCAGTTGGAACACGACGTCGATCATCGGCGTCATATCCAGTTTAGGGGACTCCCCCTTGTTTTGTTTGCGCTGATAAGCCATATCGGGTCTCTCCTACTCGCTGTCGCTCTTCTGCGATTTGTGCTCCTGCACCGCCACGAAAGAAAGCTTCCAAATGCCGGCCGCAGTGCAGATGTCCATAACCCTCTTGACCTGATCGTGCTGCGAGCGCCGGTCGGCCTTGATGTGCACCGGGAACTCGTTGCTGTTGTGCCGCGCGATCCGCTGCTTGATGATCATCGTCAACATGTCCGGCGAGAGGGTCGCGTTATGGATCGAAATCCTGCCGCGCCTGTCCAGCTCGATCTCGAGCGTGCTCGGCGGCATGTTGTCCTGCGTCAGAGTCACGCCGTGCTTGCCGTCCTCCAGCACTATGTCCGGATTGGCGTCAGTGGTCATTTTGAGCGTGACCACAAAGAAAATGATCAAGTGGAACACCACGTCGATCATCGGCGTCATATCCAGTTCACACTGTTCAGTCGTTGACCTTCTGCCCATACTAAACCCCGTTTGCGGCTCAACCCGCCTGTTTTTTAAACCCGCTCATATCCCGGCACGCCGCCGTCGCGGCGCTTGGATGCCAGCCGGCCAAGAGACCGGCGCGTTTATGCGCGCGGCCTCCGGGCGGACGCCAGCGCTAGTCATTCACGACTTCAACATTACGCAGGTCCTTGATCAATTCCACGGTCATGGCCTGCATCCGCAGGATCAGCCGGTTCGCGTTGTTGCGGATGCTGTAGTAGAAAGTGATGGCGGGGATAGCGGTGGTCAAGCCGCCGGCCGTTGTCCAAAGAGCCTGGGAGATCGCCAGCGCCAGCGCGCCCACGTCAGGCGCGCCCGTGGCCAAGGTCTGGAAGGCCATGATCATGCCTTGCACCGTTCCCAGCAGTCCGAGCATCGGCGCCAGATTGGCGCAGACGGAAATCCAGGTCAAACGCTGCATGATGCGTTCGGTCTCGAGATCGGCGGCCGCCCCGATGGACTCCTGAATCACGTCAAAGCCCTCCTCCACGTGCGAAAACCCCGCCGAGAGGATATTTGCCATCGGCCCCGGCTCCGTCTCGCAGGCTTTGATCGCCTTGACGACGTCGCCCTCGGCCATTCCGGCCTTGACCCTGTCGATCAGCGTCTGCGGCATGATCTTCTGCGGGCGGATCAGCACCCAACTGTCCACGATAAAGTAGATCGCCGTCGCTCCGCACCCGAACAGCGCCAGCCACAGCGCTATGCCCAGCCAGCCGGAACCGGTAATGACCGCAATAAAACCGGCAGCTTGCGGCTTCTTAGGCGTTGCCGCTTCCGCGGGAGCGGCCTCCGCAGCCACTGCTGCAGGCGCAGCCGCCTCGGCGGCAGGGGCGGCATCCTGTGCCAGCGCGGCGCCCCCCGTCAAACACGCGAACACAAACATCGACATTACGAGTCTTTTCATCATTACCTCTTGCTTTTTCCTTTGTTCCGCTTAGCTGTTAAACACCAACTGAAAAACCTGTGCTATCAAACAAAACTCCCGTCGGCCACAGGGTCAGCCCTTGCGCGCCCATTCCGACGCCGCAAATTCGTTCTTGAGGGTGGTCCTGAACTGGTCGGCGCGCGAAGTCTGCCCGAGCTTCTCAAAACATTTGGCGGCCTTATACAGCGCTTCCGGCTGCGCGTCCCGCTCGCTGCGGTACAGCGTGACC
>JAQVQN010000273.1 GCA_028701555.1 Kiritimatiellia bacterium
TCGCTGAAGTTCGTGCGAGCGTTCTCGTCGAGCTTGGCGGCTGCCATTTTCAACTGCTCGTCGAAAACCTCCATGCTCTTGCCGCTGTGCTTCTGGTGCTGCGAAAGGTCAAAGTCCGAACGTGCCGCAATGCCCTCCAACTCCTGCACACCGAACGGAAAACTATACTCGATGTCAACACATGCCCGCGCGTAATGCGCCAGTTCGTCGGGCTTCTGCCAGTACTCGACAAAAGAGTCGGCGGGCAGCCCGCATGCGATGATCCAGGATTTGCGCTGCTCGACCCAGTACTTGTGCCAGACCTCCCAGCCCCATGAAATGTCGGGAGTTCTCAAATCCGGATTGTCGGCCATCCCGGTCACCTTGCCGCAGATGATTTCCACCGCCTCGTCCGGGCGGATGAAAAACTCCAGCTCCATCTGCTCGAATTCCCGAGATCGGAAAGTATAGTTGCGCGGCGTCACCTCGTTACGGAAAGACTTGCCCATCTGGGCGATGCCGAACGGCACTTGCTGGCGGCTGGTGGCCAGCACATTCTGGAACTGGGCGAAAATCGCCTGCGCTGTCTCCGGCCGCAGATAGGCCACGTTAGAAGGGTCGTCCACCGGCCCCACCACGGTCTTGAACATTAGATTGAACGGCCGCGGCTCTGTAAGCTCGCCACCGCAGTAGGGACAGGGTGTGACCGCGCCGCCAGCGTCCGCCAGCAGGGTGTAAAGTTCTTTAAGCTCGCCATACGCCGCCGGATCGGACTTGCTCTTCTCAAAGGCCGCTGTCAGCGCGTCCGGGTCAAGCACCGCCTTGAGATTGGGCGCAAGACCTTTGGCCTTACCCTTGCACCATCCGGCTACCTTGGCGGCGTCGGCACCGCCCTCCAGCAAGCCCGCCAGACTCTGCCCGGTCTCGCCATCGCGCAGAATGTCCCAAATCTGGTCGGCACGCATCAGCTTCTTGCAGCCTTTGCAGGTGCACATCGGATCCGAGAAAGTGTCCAGATGTCCGGAAGCCTTCCAGATCGCCGGGTGCATGATGATCGTGGCATCGAGCCCTGCCACGTCCTCGCGGTTTCGCACCGTGGTCTTCCACCAGTCTTCCTTGATGTTGCGCTTCATCTCGCAACCCAAGGGGCCGTAGTCCCAAAAACCGTTGATGCCGCCGTAAATCTCTGAACTGTGAAATATGAAACCGCGGCGTTTGCACAATGATGAAATCGCGTCCAGACTGCTTGCGCTCGACATAGAATGCCCTTTTCGTTTGACTTGAACCCTAAAAGATACCGGCATTTTCGCCCAAAACATGCCTCACACGCAAGCAGAATAGAAACCAAGGGCGCGAGCAAACAAGCATAACCGCATTTTGTGAATGGTTTTTATCCGAAGACCTTTATATAATTTAAAGTTTTTAAGGGAGCAATCTTATAAAAAACGGGGGGGTTAATGAAATTATACACGACCGTAGCTGCGCTCATACTAGGCTTAGTAATTATCTCTTATGCGCAAAGAACAGCACCAGCGACCTTTTACGTAGACAACGCACTTGGCGACGACGCGGCTGAGGGCATCGCGCCGGATGCCCCCTGGAGCTCGCTTGAGCGCGTCAACCGGGCCGAGTTAGTACCCGGCGACAGGGTGCTCTTCAAACGCGGCGGGTTATGGCGCGGCACCCTTTTCGCCAAAAATGGATCGGAAGCGTCGCCACTGCATTACGGCGCTTATGGCGAAGGCCCGAAACCGATCATCCAAGGTTCATTGGCGCGCGACCGTACCGAACAATGGCAGGAACTGCGTTCCGGCATATGGTCCACCATGCCGTTGGAGCCCAAGATACACAACCAGATTATGGATCTGACCGACTCGATGTGGAACCCTTCTTTTCAGGAAGGGGCCAAAGGCACCATCAGGCGCACCAATGAGAACGGGGTGTGGTTCAACCGCGTAACCTGCGAGACTGCTGCCGCGAAACGTCACCTGATCCAGCTTTGGGGTCCGCAGATCAGGGAGACCGGGGAATGCCTGCTACTGCGCATGCGCGTGCGTTCCACCCTGCCCTTTAAACTAGATGGCGCAGAGATCATGCTTAACCGCCATCCCTGGACCGTCGACATGCTGGGTAAATCTGCCGGCACAATTATCGGCACGGAATGGCAGACCATGGAAATAATTCTCTACGCCCATGAAAAGGCGGAGCCGGCGCACTTGCACATGTATCTAGGCGGCATGCTGCCTGCAGGCGCGGTTTTCGACTTCAGCCCGCTGGGCATCTGGCGCGCCAGCATCAGCCACTGCGAGCCCGTGCCGACCGATGTCGGCATCCTGATCCTGAACCACGGCGAAAAGTGGGGTAGAAAAAAATGGCGGCAGGAAGATCTTAAAGAGTCGCTCGACTATTGGTACGACTCGGAACTCAAGCGGGTGCTCATGGCCTGCGACACGAATCCAGCCGTCAAATTCAAAAGCGTTGAGCTGGCTCTGACCCGGCACATCGTCAACCAAAACAACTGCCATGACCTAGTTTATGATGGCCTGACAGTGCGCTACGGCGCCGCGCACGGGTTTGGCGGAGGGCAGACCCGGCGCATCACCATCCGCAACTGTGACTTATGCTGGATCGGTGGCGGACTGCAGCACTGGCACAAGAACCCGGGCGGCACGGAGTACCCGGTGCGTTACGGCAACGCCATCGAGTTCTGGGGTGCCGCTGAAGCGCATCTGGTCGAGCACAACCGCATCTGGGAGGTTTACGATGCGGCCCTGACCAACCAGGGCAATGACGAAAACTCGCACCAGCTCAACATCGTCTACCGGCACAACGTGATCTGGAACTCCGAGTACTCTTTCGAGTTCTGGAACCGCCCGGCAATCGCCCGCACCGAGAACATCCTCTTCGAGCACAACACCTGCGTGGATGCCGGCCACTGCTGGTCGCACACGCAGCGCCCCGACATTAACGGCGCCCATATGATGTTCTACAGCAGTCCTTCGGCCACAACCAATTTTGTGGTGCGCAACAACATCTTCGCCAACTCCACAGAGGTCTGCCTGCGCATGGACAGCGACTGGCGCAACGGGCTGGTGATGCACAACAATCTTTACTGGCAAACCGGCAAGAATGTCGCACGCTGGCTGATCAAGGAGCATTTCGGTGTCGAAGAGTTCGCGCGCTATCAATCGGCGACCGGCCTTGACCGCGGCTCTTTGTTCGCGGAGCCGCTATTCGTCGATGCTGGCACGCGCGACTACCGACTGCAACCCGGCAGCCCGGGCAGCGTCCTTGCCACCGACGGCGGCCCGGTCGGCGCGCGTTAAACGAGTGTTCAAAGTTGAGCGTTCGGCGTTCGGCGTTCGACGTTAAGCGTTCTTCCCTGCCTACTTTGCAGCGGCAGCCTGTTCCTGCATCCATTTCAGCGCAAGCGCATTGCCTTGGGCCGCAGCCTTGCCAATCCACTCTCCGGCCTTGACCTCATCCGCCGCCACACCTTGTCCGCGCGCATACATGTAGCCCAGACGGAACTGGGCCAACGCATGACCCTGCTCAGCCGCACGCGTAAACCATTGAAGCGCCTCGCCATAATCCTGCGCTACCCCGGAGCCCTGATGATAGGCCGCGCCGAGATTGCTCTGGCCGTCGTCGTCGCCAGCCTCAGCCGCCTTGCGGAACCACTCGAACGCCTCATGCTCGTCCTTCTCAACGCCTTCGCCCTTCGCGGTCATGACCCCAAGGTTGGACATCGCGGACGCCTGCCCCTGCGCTGCGGCCAGACGGAAAAGCCTTAGGGCCTCTTCATAAGAGCGCTCGACGCCGCGACCCCTGTAATAAGCTATCCCCATCTGGGTTCGCGCCACGGCATCCCCCTGCGCGGCCGCCATAGCATACCAGCGCGCGCTCTCGGAGTCGTTTTGCGCCACTACATAACCCTTGCCGTACATCAACCCCAACGCCGCCTGCGCCGTGACGTCTCCGCTGTTGCCCGCCCGCTTCAACCAGACCACGCCAGCTTCCGGATCGCGTACCGGCGTTTCTTTAGAGAGGTAAAGCGCACCCAGGTTGCCCTGCGCCATCACGTTGCCCTGCTGCGCGGCCTTTTCCAGCCATTTGGCAGCCTCCAGGTCATCTTTCGGCACA
>JAQVQN010000274.1 GCA_028701555.1 Kiritimatiellia bacterium
GCTGCCGTAGGTCGTGCCGCCATTGGACGGACTGGACTCGGTTGCAATCGTTATGTTCTGCGGATCGGTGCCAGTCTGATAAGACGCTTGCACGTCATAATTAGCAGCATGTCCCGAACGAGAGCTTTTCTCAGTGACGCGGATGTAGACTGTCGCGGAAGCATAGCAGTTCCAGATGATTTTTGAAGAGCCAGCCTCGTCGCCGCCGTCGTCATCCTGTGCCAGCAGGGTTGTTCCGTTGCCGGCATAAAGATTAAGAACCGTATCGCATGCGGCACCCAGGTTCTGCGTTAAGAAGGTGTATTTCCTGCCTGCCACCGCATTCAGCCTGATCCAGTCCGCGTCGCCAGCGAAACTGAAGTTATGCGTCTGCCGGAAATTGTACACATGATCCGGCTCGATCGTCACCGTCGTAGCGGAAGTGTTGTCGCCCATGGCCTCGTAATGATCCACCGGCGTGCCGCCCGGCACGATCTTGTCCATGTCCAGGTTGCCCCATGACGAGGCAAAGAAATTGACATACTCGCTCTGCGTCCCGCCGGTGTTGCGGTGAATGTAGATCGTGCTGTCGACCGTGTTGGACATCTCCTTGTAACCCATGATCGGCACCTGGTGCGGGCCGCCGAAATAGGTTCCCCAAGATCCGGCACTCAACGGTCGTCCGGCATCGATCTCGCCCTTGATGGTGTTCAGCAGGGGGGTCTTGGTAGCGGTCGTGCCGGCAGGGCCGTGGTAACTGACAACAAAAGTCAAGCCATTCGAAGCATTGGCGAACTCGGCCAGGACCGCCGCCTCATCGCCCCTTTGCAAACCATAATACTGGTGCGCCAGCCAGTTGACGACGCTCTTCACGTCACCCTGGTCATGACCCGGCGCGGTGGGCAAGTCAGGTTCACGCAGCGGGGCCGTGCCGTTGTCTACCAAATTCCAGTACTTGATGCCGTTGTATGCAGTGCGGTCCCAGTAGGCGAAAATGTCCGCGTTGGCCGAGGCCCAGCACAGACCGCCCACAGCGTCGGGATAGTACATGTCGGGACTGTTCAGGTATAGCGGGAGAGATGGCGTGGCGTCGAACGTGCCGGGAATGTAATTCTCAGCCTTTAACACAGGAGGCGGAGGCGCTTCGCCGGCATACGTAACGATCAACTGGGCCGCAGTGCCGGACCAAGCCGCCGCCCCCTCCTTGCTCATGACGGTCTGATACCCCGTCGATTGCGCCGTATTGCGCAAATGGACTGCCAGTGCGTTGCCGCTAACCCAGCCAGCCCGGTTGACAATCTCCTGGACAAGGGTTTTGATCTCAGGGGTGTTATAATACTGATCCTCGGTCCAGGCACTGGTGATGCTCCAGGCCACGCTGGCCGAAGTCAGGGTTCTGGCATATAGCCACTCGCCCTCGTCTAGCGGATCGGACGTATCATAGTTCTCGCCCCGAATGTCCAGATATGTCGGTCCAGTGCCGGCTATGTACGCCTGCACCCGCAGATACGCGCTGGAGATGACGGTGCCCTGCGGAATGCTCACGTTGGCGAAGCGGAAAACCCCGGCGAAGTACGGTGC
Organism: Kiritimatiellia bacterium; assembly: GCA_028701555.1. Classification (GTDB taxonomy): domain Bacteria; phylum Verrucomicrobiota; class Kiritimatiellia; order RFP12; family UBA1067; genus JAQVQN01. The sequence continues at coordinate 1,561 of JAQVQN010000274.1, forward strand.
GCTGTTAGTCGAGTATTTCCCGCAAATGGAATACTCGTCAGAATAATTTTCTCCGTTTGTCGACCAATAGTAACCGTCGTCAACATTGTCCACGATATTAAACGTGGCGGTGGCAGCCCGGCTGGTCGTGCTAAAGCAGGCCAGCAGCGCCGACATGGCCGCAACGGCAAACCTTGATCCTGCCGCGGCTCGCAAAAGTGTGTGCGGTTCACGCTTCATGGCCGCACCTCCTTGCGCTGCGCATCGAGGAACGGAGCCCACGCCTCGCGGCACAGCCGCTCGCGGTCAGGATCCGCAACGTTTTCCTTTAGCTTGGCGCGGCCGTTCTCTGCAGCCTCGGCCAGCGGCAGGGTCTTGCCCGTGCGCATCTCGACCAACAGCGCCTGATTGCCGCCCTCCGCGTCCTCGCACTCGAACGCCTCGTCGAACATCCCCAGCATCAGGCGGCGGCTGACTCGCCAGCGGCCGCGGCCGTGTCCGCGCGCCGCCAGATTCTCGGCGTCGCGCTCTTTGACCAATTGCGGCGGCAGGCCCAGAAAGCAGCGGATCACCGGGGGCTCGGTATCATCCGCGCTGATCACGATTGTGGCGAAGCGTTCCGCGCCGTAAAGCTCTGGATTGTTTCCGTTGGGGCTTTTTTGCGCGTCAGCGAGCTTTTTCCGGCGCTCAGCCACAAACTCGGTCGGGGTGCCGCTCCGTGACGCCTTGCCATCTGGGGTGCCGCGTTCGAACATGAAGGTGTAGGCCACGACCGTGCCCGCAAGATCATACAGCGGGTAGTCTCCGGCGGGTATCCATGCGCCGGGATAAAACTGCGGCAGGCGAACCGCCGCCGCCGCGGACGCAGCCTCACGCCCGACCGGCTCCGCGCATAACCCAAGCACTGACAGACAACCCGCAAACAAAAAACCATGAAAGAATAACCGCATAACCTTCGCCCTTTAAGTACTTGGTTTTAATATCCCCGCTACAAGGATAAGAATACCATTGATCCGCACTTAAAACAAGAGCAAAAACCATGCCATTACGACAGGAACAGACATTACTACCTGTCTTATGAAGCACCGGCGCGGCACTTGGAGGCGTGTCAATCCGCGCCCTCCGCAAAACTCCGAGCAGGTCTCCGCCAGCCTCTAAGGGGCGGCTCTCAAGCCTCGCGCAGGCGGGCTTTCTTGCCGGTGAGGTTGCGCAGGTAGTACAGCTTCGCGCGGCGCACGCGGGCTGAACGCTCGACTTCGATGCGGTCGATGTAGGGCGAGTTGACCGGAAAGACCTTCTCGACACCAACGCCGAAAGAGATGCGGCGCACCGTGAAGGTCGCGTTGTTGCCGCTGCCGCCGTCCTGCGCGATGACCGTGCCGGCAAAAGCCTGCACACGCTCTTTCTCGCCTTCCTTGATCTTCACAAAAACTTTTACGCTGTCGCCGACCTTGAACTCAAGCGCGGCTCTGCCTTCGTTCGCCTTGGCGAGCTGTTCGGCATTGATCTTGTCAATCGCTTTCGCAATCATCTTTTTCATCTCCCAACTGACGCAGGCTTAAGCCCGCAACCTTATCTTAGAACCACGGATGGACACAGATAAACACGGATATTTTCTGTCACCCTTTGTTTTCTCCACGCTACCATCACCTTCGGCATTTTTGCTCACTGCCCTTTCTTGACCGTGCGCGTGCTACCGAGCAGGTCCGGACGCCTTCTGGCCGTCCTGTCCAAAGCCTGCCGTGCGCGCCAGGCGTCCATCTCGCCGTGGTTGCCGCCCTGCAGAACCGCCGGCACAGCCATGCCTCTGTAAACCGCCGGGCGCGTGTACTGCGGAGCTTCCAGCAGCCCTTCCGAAAAGGACTCGCTCTTGACAGCCTCTTCGCCGCCGCCCAGCACGCCGGGCAACAGACGCACCACAGCATCCACTACCACCGCCGCCGGCAAGACGCCGTTCGTCAGCACGTAATCGCCGATCGACAGCTCGTCCGTCACCAGTGCCTCGCGCACCCGCTCGTCAATGCCCTCGTAGTGGCCGCAGATGAAAATCAGGTGCCGCTCTCGCGCCAGCCTGCTAGCCTCTGCCTGCCGGAAACGACGGCCGGACGGGGTCATCAGTATGACCCGGGCCTCCGGCGTGCGCACGGCCTCTATCGCCTCGAACCACAACTCCGGCTTCATTATCATACCCGGCCCGCCGCCGTAGGGACGGTCGTCTGCTGTGCGTCGCGCGTCGTGCGCGAAATCCCTCAAGTCTACAGTCCTGAAAACAACCAACCCTAGCCGGGCCGCCCGCCGCAACATGCTCTCTTCCAGAAAACCGCGCAACATGCCCGGAAAGACCGTCAGAACATCTATCTGCACGGGGCCGCTCATGCCGGTTTAAATCCGTCAGACAGCTGCGACGCCAGCCTTGCGCGTTTTTTTGACCATGCTGGCCACCGTCTCGCTCATCTGGGCGCCCTTAGAAAGCCAATAGTCAACCCGGTCCATCTCCAACTTAAAGTTGTCGCCTTGCTGCCTCGGCAAGTACCAGCCGAGGATCTCGAGAAACTTGCCGTCGCGGGGCGA
>JAQVQN010000275.1 GCA_028701555.1 Kiritimatiellia bacterium
TACGCGCCGATCATATACCAATATATGGGGACGCCTGAGAGCGAAATTGGTCTCCGGAAACTGGTGCGTGACATAGTTACGGAGTTTCCCGACATCAAGGGATATGTCCTGCTGACCGAGGGGTTCTGGTACAAGAAGTGGGGCGGTGGGCACGGCGCAAGCAGAGAATATCTGGAGGAGTGGGCGCGTAACTGGAGCAAGGCGGTCGGCATCGTTTCCGAGGAGTGCCAGCGAATGAATCCCGCTTTTGAGATTCTCCCTTGGGAGTACAATATCGACTTCCGCCCGCAGAGCGCCGACAATAAGCGCTATTTCATCCGGCAACTGCCATCCGGCACGATCCCGATGCTGACATGGGAAAACGGCAAGAGCTTCGAGATCGACGGCATGCAGGGTCATCTGCGGGATTACGCGTTAAACCAGATCGGCCCGGCGGAGGTGACGGTCGCGCAGATGGCCGAGGCGCGTGAGAGGGGCATGCGCGTTTATTCCAAAGTCGATACATTTGCGAGCTGGCAATATGGCACCACGCCATATCTGCCTTTCCCGCACCAGTGGCATATCCGCTACAAGGCTTTGGAGCAACACGGGGTGTCCGGCACGCTCGAGAGCTGGAGCAGCGGCTACAGTCCGAATTTCATCGCCGAGCTGCGGGCTTGGAGCTGTTGGAGCGGCGAACCGCCGCTAGAAGAGCTTCTGGCCGCGCTGGCCGCCCGCATATTCGGGGATGCAGGGAGGGATCAGGCTGTGCGAGCCTGGGAGCTTTTCAGTCAGGCGATCCGCCTGGTGCCCGACACCGGCCCGAACATGGGCACCAACAATGCCGTGGGCAACCCGCTTTTTTTCCTCGAGCCGCCTGTGCGGACCGCGACTTTCCAGTATTCGTGGACAGACCACGACAAGTGGACTGGATATTTTGGCGGAATGCTTAACCCGCATTGGCCATTCACTGTCTCGCGCATGGTTTTCTATCCTGATTTCAGCAACAGAACGAACAAGGCCGAGCAGTATGCACGCTCCGCAACTGGCGTGACCGTCGGCAAGGAGACCGAAGTTTTGCCGGTCTTCCTCAAGTATCTGCGTCAGGCTGCCGCCAAGATGGAAGAGGGGCTGAAGCTCTACCGGGCCGCAGCCCTTGCGAGCCCGCAGGCCAAGCGGCAGCAGGCATTCCGTGAAGTGGTGGTGGCCGAGCAACTGCAGCGCATGATGCGGAGCGATTGCGCGATCCTGGAATTCGAGGATCTGCGTCTGCGGCACGCTTCTGAAGCAGACCGAACGCAGGCAGGGTTGATCCTGGATCGGATGGAACAGATCCTGCGCGAGGAAATCGCGCGAACAGAGCTATCCCTGCTGGCTGCCACGCGGGACTCGCGGTTGGGCTTCCAATACGAGCAGGATTATGTCTACACGCCGTATTCGTTGCAGGAGAAGCTCAAGGTCATGCGCGAGACGCTCAGGCATGAGCTTCCCGCCGCGCGGAGCAAGTCATGACGGCAGTTTTTTCAGGTGCCATGGCCTGCGAAAAAGCGGTCCATCATGGCGCTGTGCTCGTCATCGGTGAAGCCGCCGCTCTCGATTGTAACCCAGCCATTGTAGCCGACATTGTCGATGACCTTGCGCACTGACTTCCAGTCGACGTCGCCTTTGCCGATCGGCACGAAGTCGCCGTCGTTCTTTTTGTCGCGGTCGATCTTGAAATCCTTGATGTGCAGTTTGACGATGGCGCTGTTCATTGTGCGCAGCCACTGCTCGGTCGGGGTGTAGCGCACGCTGTTGCCGAGGTCGAGATAGGCCTTGACCCAAGGATTGTCGAACGAGCGGACGAAGGCGGTGGCGAAATCAGGCAGCACCCAGAGGTTGTTCCAGACGTTTTCCAGCGCGATGGTCACGCCCTCACGCGCCGCGACCGGGACCAGTTCCTCGACCGCCTGGCGCGTCAGGTCGGTGGCGGTGTTCTGGGCGGCGATATACTCGGCGAAGGCTGCGGGATCGCCCTCCGCAACACGCTTGACATGCAGGCTGCGCGGGTCGAACTCAATCTTGAACTGCGATGGTTTCGGCATGGCCACATCCACGCGGCAGGGCACCAGCAGCATGGACGATGCGCCGTACTCCGCCGAGAGCTGAATAACGCGTTTGACATCCTCGACCGAGGCGCGGCGGGCTTCAGGGTCGGCGTTGTTGAACTGCGCCCAGCCGTACATGAAGGAGTGGATTTTTACGCCGTGCTTGGCGGCGGTGACACGTCCCTGACGTGCCTGTTCGACTGTGACGTCTTTGTTGGTGAGTTCCACGCCATGGAAGCCGGCCTTGGCCAGGCGTTCGCAGGTGGCATCATCCGCGACCTTGGCGATCAGCGCCTTGTGCAGTTGAGTTTTGAAGGCGCAGGCTGCTGCCGACTCGGCCTGTGATTTGAAAGGAATGCCGGAAGTGGCAGCAACGGCTGCGGCGGCTTTGATGAATGAACGACGGTTGATATGCATGGTGTTTCCTTATCAATGGAGAGGTTCAACGGTTATGTTGCGGAACTCGATAGGGCCGCCCTCGCTCTGCAGGCAGATGTTTCCTGAGTCGGCATAGGCACCGGTGCCCTGATTCTGCAGGACACCGTTAACCCGGACGTCGATGGCTGTGCCCTTGACGATGACCTCGGCCTTGTTCCACTCGCCGAATGGTTTTTCCGAAGAGGCGGCTTTCTTTTCGACGCGCAGGTTCTTCGGGTTTTCCAAGCCGTTCAGCGTGGCTTGTGAGAGCAGCACGAAGTCGCCTGCGTTATCCTCCTTCAATTGAGCCTCGATCGCCTTGGGCAGGAAAAAATTGTCCGGGCCGTTCTTATGCACGAAGATGCCGCTGTTCATCTGTTCAGTCCGTCCGTACCAGCGGTATTCGACGCACAGCTTGTAATCGGCGTAGGATGTTTGCGTCATGAGATAGCCGAAGGGTTTTCCGGTGCAGCGTATCATGCCGTCGGCCACGCTCCAGGTGGTGTCCGGGCAACTGCCGGGCTCGGCGGTGATGACCTTGGTCCAGCCGGCCAGATCCTTGCCGTTGAAGAGGGCGGTCTTTTGCGCCGGGCGCACCGGTTCGGCCTTGACGGTCATCTCGTCGGCAGCCACAAAGCAAGCGCAGGCCAGAACGAAACAGGGCAACAGCTTAAGCATGAGTCCTCCTTGTTGGTTGTGTTGCGCTTATTAAAGCAAAAAAACCGGGATAACGGAAGTGCTTGAGCGCAATGGCAAGGAGTGATAACTTAAGCGCATGATAAATCTGAAACGCATGATTGCAACATTTGCGGCTGCCGCTTGCGGCTTTGCCGTGCCCCTGCAGGCGGAAAAACTGTTCGTTTACTTTGGCACCGGCGGTGCTCCGGCCAAAGGTGTATACCGTGCGCCATTTGACGCCCAGACCGGAAAGCTCGGCCCTGCTGTGCTGGCGGCGGAGATCGGCTCGCCGGGTTTTCTGGCGCTGCATCCTGACGGCGACAAACTGTATGCCGTGGCCGACGGCGAGGGCGGTCAGGGTGTAACCGGTTACCGTATCGGCAGCGAAGGGGCTTTGCAGGCTTTCACGGCCGCGCCAACAGGCGACGGTCAGGGCTGCCACCTGGCGGTGCATCCCTCGCGGCGTTTTCTGCTGACCGCGCAGTACGGCGGCGGTTCGGTCGCGCTCTTTCCGCTGGATGCCGATGGGCGGTTGGGCACGGCGGTGGTGCACGAACATCCGGGGCCGGGCGCGGGCGTGGTAGCGAACCGACAGAAAACGGCGCACCCGCACTGGTGCGGGTTCTCGCCTGACGGGCGTTTCGCGCTGGTGCCGGATCTGGGTCTGGACGGCATTGTGGTTTACCGGGTTGACGCAGCGGCACCAGCCATCGAGCGTCACGGTTTGATCGCGGCACCGCCCGGATCCGGTCCGCGGCACATGCGCTTCTCCACTGACGGGCGCTGGATATATCTGCTCAACGAGCTGTCGCTGACGTTATCGGCCTATGCTTGGGATGCGGCGGCGGGCAGTGCGCGTCTGCTGGCCACAGTGCCGACGCTGAGCGAGGCGGTCAAGGCGGGTGAAACGCACA
>JAQVQN010000276.1 GCA_028701555.1 Kiritimatiellia bacterium
TTTTGGCGACAGCCTGACGCACGGCACGGGAGCCAGTGACGCAGAAAGCTACCCGGCGGTACTGGCCGTGCTTTTGGGGTGCGAAACCGTTAACGCCGGTGTGCCCGGCGAGGTCACGTCAGAGGGTCTCGGCAGACTGCCCGGTACACTTTTGAGACATAGTCCTGATCTGGTGGTGTTGTGTCACGGCGGCAATGATATGCTGCGGAAAGTGCCTGATCAAGAGATCGAAAGTAATCTGCGGCGCATGATAGAGTTGTCACATGAGTCTGGGGCGGAGGTTTTGCTGCTGGGGGTGCCGCGGCCAGGGCTTTTGTTACGCGCACCTGATTTTTACGGTGCAGTTGCGGCAGAAGCGGGAGCGGCATATGACAAAAAGACGATTGCGCGGGTGCTTTCGCGCGGTGCTTTGAAAAGCGACCCGATTCATCCTAATGCCAGCGGTTACCGTGAAATCGCCGAAAAGATCGCTAGGCGCTTGGAAAAACGGCGTTGAAGTAGGCGTAAGGACGCTAAACGATTTCCGATTACACCAGCGGCTTTCTTGCATCTTGGCCCGGGTTTTGGTTAACTATATGCCTTTATTCCGGGGGCAATTATGAATCATGCGGCATGGGGTGCGGTAGAGGCTGAGATCGAGAACGTGAAGAATCTGCATTTGCGGGAACTTTTTCGGAATGACCCGCGTAGGGCGGAACGGTTCACTGCTTCTGCTGCCGGGTGGACACTGGATTATTCGAAGAATCTGGTTACTCCTGAAATGATGAAAAAGCTTCTGGCCTTGGCCGATGGCAGCGAACTGCGGCGCTGGATCGACGCCATGTTTGCTGGTGAGGCGATCAACGAGACCGAAAACCGCGCGGTTCTACATACCGCGTTGCGCAATGTCTCGGATCGGCCAGTTTACGTCAACGGACGGGATATTATGCCGGACGTGCGTTCAGTGCTGGCCGCGATGTCAGGCTTCGCTGAACAAGTGCGGTCCGGCAAGTGGCTGGGTTTCTCGGGTAAGCGCATAAAATACGTGGTGAACATCGGCATCGGTGGTTCTGATCTCGGTCCGGCCATGGCATGTCAGGCACTCGCGCCATTTTCCAAGCGTTCGCTCGTGACGCGCTTCGTCTCCAACGTCGACGGCACCCATCTAGCTGAGACATTGCGCGATGTCAAAGCGGAGCAGACGCTGTTTATAGTTGCTTCCAAGACTTTTACCACGCAGGAGACCATGACCAACGCCATGAGCGCGCGTGCCTGGCTGGTGGACAAGCTCGGTGACGAAAAGGCGGTGGCCAAACATTTCGTGGCGGTTTCGACCAACGCCGCTAAGGTTGCGGAGTTCGGAATCGATACGGCCAACATGTTCGGCTTCTGGGACTGGGTCGGCGGACGTTACTCGCTGCCGTCGGCGATCGGGCTGCCGCTTATGATCGCGGTTGGTCCGCGCAATTTTCAGAAGATGCTTAAAGGTTACCACAAGATGGACCGGCACTTCGCCACCGCGCCTTTCGGGCGGAACCTGCCGGTGATCATGGGCCTGCTGGGGGTTCTGTACCACAACGGATTCGGCGCGGAGAGCTACGCGGTGTTGCCTTACGATCAATATCTTGCGCGGTTTTCAGCGTACCTGCAGCAACTTGACATGGAGAGCAACGGCAAATCAATCGACCGCCAGGGGCACCGTGTCGGGTACGGAACGGGGCCGATTGTCTGGGGCGAGCCCGGCACCAACGGACAGCACGCCTTTTATCAGCTCATCCATCAAGGGACGCGGATGATCCCCTGCGATTTTATCGGCTTCTGCAAGACGCACAATCCGGTTGGTGATCATCACGATAAGCTAATGGCAAATTTCTTCGCACAGACCGAGGCGCTTGCATTCGGAAAGAGTGCGGAAGAGTGCCGCGCCGAGGGTGTGCCGGATAGGCTGGTGCCACACAAGACTTTTGAGGGCAACCATCCGACCAATACTTTGCTGGCCGACAAACTGACGCCGGAAACCTTTGGTGCGCTGGTAGCGCTTTACGAGCACAAGGTTTTCACGCAGGGTATCATCTGGAACATCTTCTCCTTCGACCAGTGGGGCGTTGAACTTGGCAAAGTTCTGGCGGCTAAAGTGTTGCCTGAACTGACCGCCGCTGGTGCGCCGGTTTTGCGGCATGATGGCTCAACGAACGCCCTGATCGAGCGCTATCGCGCTGCGCAGGGCAGGGATTGAATTATTGCGACCACTAAGTGGACGCACTGGCGAGATTAATAAGAAAAGGCGGGAACGGCATGCCTGTAAAATTTGAAAAAACCGATCTGGATGGGGTGGTGTTGTGTGTGCCGGAAGTGCTGCGCGACGCCCGCGGGTTCTTTGTGGAGACCTTTCACGCGGCAAAATATGCCGAAGGCGGAATTAATTGCGCTTTTGTTCAGGATAACCGATCGCGTTCGCAAAAAGGGGTCTTGCGCGGGTTGCACTACCAGTTGCGCAAGCCGCAGGCCAAACTAGTCTTTTGTCTTAAAGGCGAGATCTTTGATGTGGCGGTGGACATCCGGCGGGGGTCTCCGACATTCGGAAAATGGTCCGGAGCGTTTTTGTCGGAAGAAAATCACCGCCAGTTGTTTATTCCGGCTGGCTTTGCGCACGGATTTATTGTGCTCTCTGAAACAGCCGAGATATTCTACAAATGCTCGGATTTTTATGATCAGTCAGATGACCGCGGCTTGCGCTGGGATGACCCAGAAATCGGCATTGTCTGGCCATACGATACTGCGCCGATGCTGTCTGCCAAGGACAAGGCGCAGCCATTGTTGCAAGATTTGTCGGCGGACATGCTGCCGGAGTTTAAATGACTAGTCGGTCGCGCGAGGTGCCGGGTGAACATCGAACATCGAACGTTGAAGTTATTGGTAGGGACGCATCCCCGAGGCGTCCGCGGCGGTTTCGGGGAAACCGCCCTACCGTTTTCAACACGGCTTTGGTGTGACAAAATGAACAGGCTATAGGTAGGAGAGGGACGGACATGAAAAAGCAGACGATATTTGCGGGGGCGTTGTTTTGTGCGTTGGCTTTGCAGTCTTTCGGGGAAGAGCGCGTATTGGCGAAGTGGGATTTTGCTGATGGCGGGTCGGAGGGATGGCTTCAGAACGCTCACCACTGCCGGGATGTGCGTGTGGAGGATGGCACACTGAAAGGGGTAATGAACGGCAGCGACCCGTTTGTGACCAGCCCCGTTTTTGTCGTTGAAGCTTCGTACTGGCAGGTTGTGGAGTTTGAGGCCAAGACCGTTTCAGGCGGTGCTGGCGAGTTGTTCTGGATGCCGGAAGGCGCGGCGGTGGCGCAGCAGAAGTGGAGTGCGCGTTTCGAATGGATTGGCGACGGGCAGTGGCACACCTACCGTGTGCGTCCTTATTGGCAGGGGGCAAAGCGGGTGACGCGTTTGCGGCTTGATTTTACCAACCCGCAAGGTCAGCCGCACTGGTTCGAGATCAGGCGCATCTGCGTAAAAGAGTTGATTCCTGCATTTTCAGACAAAAGCACCTGGAGTGGCGGCGATCTGAAAGAGTGGAAGGCCGAGGCCGGAGCTGAAGTGGTGTTTAAGGGCTCGGAGTTAACCTTTAAATCTGAAGACGGTAAAGGTGCTTTGGTGAGTCCCGGTTTGCGTGTCGACGCTGAGAGCGGCCATATATTGGCAGTGGAGATGACTGTGGAGCGCGGTGAGGTATGGAAAGCGGCATGGGCTACAGAAGTTGCGGATGGTTTGCAGGATGTAAAATTCAGGGTTAAGGCTGACGGTCGACCCCGCACATATAATGTCAGTGTCGGCAGCGACGACAATTGGCGCGGAAAAATTGCGGTTTTGCAGTTAGGGCCTGCGAGCGGTACCGATGTAAAGGCGCGTGTACGATCAATCATGGTTACGGATGAACTGCAGGGGCCGGCCGAGATCGAGATCGTAAAGGCGATCATGAGCGAGGCGGTCAACCGTGCCGGCAAGCCCGCGCCTATGCTTTTCCATATCCGCAATACAGGCGGAAGCGATTCCGGCGCTATCAAGCTGGAG
>JAQVQN010000277.1 GCA_028701555.1 Kiritimatiellia bacterium
CAATCAGCCGTTCTAGCTTGTCCAGCGCCGCGCCGGAATCTATTGACTCCGCAGCCTTGTGGATGCCATCTGCCAAATCATCAGCCAGATTGGCTGCCAGTAGTGATGCCGCTGCATTGATCAGCACAATATTGCGTTTAGGTCCGTGCAGTTCGCCCTTGAGAATGGCTTTTGTGATCGCCGCGTTTTCGGAGGGCTCTCCCCCTGCCAGATCAGCGTTTGAGCACAACTCGTCAAAATAATTCAGCGGGTCAATATCATAGGTCTTGATTACACCGTCTTTCAGTTCCGTGCAGCGTGTCGCGGCTGTCAAAGTGATCTCATCCATTCCGTCATGCCCATGCACGACAAGCACACGGCGGGAACCGAGTTTCTTAAGGGCTTCCGCGAAAGCCTCGGTCAAATCCGAAGCGAACACGCCGATCAACTGGCACGGTGCCCCGGCCGGATTGGTCAACGGCCCCAAGAGGTTAAAGAGTGTGCGGACGCCAAGCTGCTTGCGTACCGGACCGGCAAAACGCATGGCCTTGTGGAAAGCAGGCGCAAAGAGAAAAGTCACGCCCAACTCATTCAAGGCCTGCTCCATGATCTCCGGTTCAGCATTTAGATTTAAGCCCAGACACTCCAGGCAGTCGGCACTGCCGCTCTTTCCGGAGCTGGCGCGGTTGCCGTGCTTGGCCACAACGGCACCTGCGCCTGCTGCCACAAAAGCTACGGTCGTGGAGACATTAAAAGTCATGCCTCCGTCGCCGCCCGTACCCACCGTGTCCAGCGTGTTGGGATTGAGCGACTGCACACGGGTAGCCGCAGTACGCATGGCGCGCGCTCCTGCCGATATCTCGTCGATCGTCTCGCCCTTGGCGGCAAGCGTTGCCAGAAACGCCCCGATCTGGCCTTCGCTCAACTCGCCTTTAAGTATCGCATCAACTGTCTCAAAAGCATCATTCTCGCTCAAGTCGCGGCGGGCAATCAGCTTTCCCAGTACTTCCCTGAAGATCATCTTTCACTCCTTGATATCTGCTATTTTCAAGAAATTGCGCAGTATGCGCTTGCCGACCGGCGTCATTATCGACTCTGGGTGGAATTGTATGCCGTATATGGCATGCTCACAATGTCTGATACCCATAATCTCGCCGTCTTCCGACTCTGCGGTCACCGTTAGGCAGGTCGGCAGCGTATCACGTCTGATCACCAGTGAATGATAACGCATTGCCTTGAAAGGGCGCCCGCCCAGCCCTTTGAAAATACCCTCTCCGTCGCAGGTGACCTCTGAGGTTTTGCCGTGCATCAGCCGGCCAGCGTACGTGATGCTGGCACCGAACACATGCCCTATCGCTTGGTGTCCGAGACAAACGCCCAGTATCGGCACTTTTCCGGCAAAACTTCTGATTGTGTCACAGGATACACCAGCGTTCTCAGGTCGTCCCGGCCCCGGTGAGATCACGATTGCAGACGGCTCCATTGCGCTGATTCCCTCCATAGTAACTGCATCGTTGCGGCAAACCGTGACTTCCGCCGTCATTTCGCGCAGATATTGCACCAGGTTATAGGTGAATGAATCGTAGTTGTCTATCATCAAAATCATAACACTCTCCAGATTTCAATCTTGCCGAAGTTTTGAGGATTGCGCCTGGGCGGTTTTAAGCAGCTCGATAGCACGCGCCATGGCACCAGCTTTATTGACCGTCTCGGTATACTCGCTTTCGGGATCGGAATCAGCAACTATACCGGCCCCGGCCCTGATCGTCAGGCGACCGTGCTCTACAATGGCCGTGCGGATGCAGATCGCGAAATCCATATTGCCGTCGAAGGAAATATAGCCTGCAGCCCCGCCGTATGGCCCGCGCGGCGTATCCTCAAGTCCGGCTATAATCTCCATGGCGCGAATCTTTGGCGCACCACTGAGCGTACCGGCCGGAAACGAGGATTTGAAAAGGTCGAAAGCATCGTATTGCGGCTCGATGTCAGCGGTGATGTTAGAAACCAGATGCATGACATGCGAATAGCGTTCCACGACCATCAGGTCCGTCACTTGCACTGTCCCCGGCTGCGAGACACGTCCCAACTCATTCCGGCCCAAATCCACCAGCATCAGGTGCTCCGCGCGCTCCTTTTCGTCCTGCAAAAGCGAATCGGCGTTTTTACGGTCATCTTGTTCTGTTAGCCCTCGCGGGCGCGTACCAGCGATCGGCCGCAGGCAGGCAGTTCGGTTGTCCAGACGTATCATGGTTTCCGGTGAAGAGCCGATCAGGGTGCAGCCTTGGAATTTCAGAAAAAACAGATAAGGCGATGGATTCACGTAACGCTGCGCGCGGTATAGACTGATGAGGTCATCCGGCGCTGGACCCACAAAACTCTGCGACACCACACACTGGATCACATCGCCCTCGTGTATGTGCTTTTTGATCTTCTGTACCATGCCTTTGTAATATTCGGGCTCACGCGCTGGCTCGGGCATTTTTACCGCGCTTTTGTTGAGGCGCAGCGAGACATCCGCCGACTTCCCGATTACCGCCAGCATCTCCTGCACACGCGACACCGCATCATCATACAGAGCATCTGGCTCGCCGTCACTTCTGAAGGCCAAAGCCATGAACGTGAGGGTATGCGAGATGTTATCAAATATCAGCATGGCATCCGGTATCATCAATTCCGCCATAGGGCAATCCGGCGGCAGCTTGTTGGGCACACGCGGTTCGAAGAAACTGGCCATTTCATAAGTAAAGTAGCCCACCAGTCCGCCGCAAAAGCGTGGCAGTCCCGGTAGTTCCGCAATATTGTACGGTTTTATTATTTCACGCAAGACAGCCAAAGGGTCGCCGTTGTGCTTAGTGCGGGTCTCCTTGATACCCTGCCTCTGCACCACATCATTGCCGTATACGATGATGTTTGAACGGGCGGAGATCCCCAGAAAACTGTAGCGGCCCCACCGCTCGCCGCCTTCGGCGCTCTCAAACAGAAAAACATTTGGGCGATCACGCGCGAAACGTGAAAGCAGCGAAACCGGCGTTTCGGTGTCAGCCAGTATCTTAGCCCCGACCGGCACCACAGAATAATCTCTGATAAGATCGCGGAACTCCGCGCGTGAAGGAAAAGTCTCAAGTAACATTTGTGGCTCCAACTTTTTGTCCAGGGCCTTTCCAGCCGTGGTTCGTTTCTTTATATAGAAACACTCTGACGCCGTCAACAATAAATTTTAGCAGCTAAAGTTTTTTGCCAGTGGAGGGATGTGGGGTCTGCCGCATTGTTAAAAAAATTAATCCCGATTCGACACTTGACACAATCATGAAGATCTAATAACTTATTCTCCAGTGAGACGCTTCAGATTAAAACGGACCGAAAACAGGGAAGGAACAAAAACATGAAAACACTAATGACTATGGCAGCGGCAGCGCTGATGGTGGCAGCTACCGCGACAGCCCAATGCCCCGCCAAGGGACAAAAAAAGACGGAAAACAAGTGTGACGCAACTGAATGCAAGGCGGCCGACAAAAAGGCCGAAAACAAGTGCGATAAATGCCCTTGCACTAAAAAGGCCTCTTGCGACGCAGCCGGTTCTAAAAAAGCCGCTTGCCCCAAGAAGTGAGCGTACACAAAGAAAAAACCTGCCCATGCGCCAAAGGCGTGTAGGCAGGTTTTTTTTACCCGAATCTGACGGAGCCGAAGAATTCCGGACTATGATAATCCGGCTTGGGGGTCAAAACCGGCATCCAAGACAAATAGTGCGGCACAGCCAGAGCGTCTCCGATTTTATAAAGGTTCGCCGCCGCAACCATGCCGCTCAAGTTTGTCAAACCGTCGAACATGAAAACTTCCAGTGGAACTTTCAGCGTAATATGCCAATCAAAGCCTCCGCTCTTCTCTTCAAAAGGCTTGTCGCCTAAGCTGGAGTGTATTCCGATCCGGTTCATCAGCTCGGGCAACACAAACTTGCGCCCGTGACGCGAAGGCCCGTAGCCCAGATGCGCGGTGCCGATGCAGTTGACCTCCAGATTGTAGAAATTGACCCGGTCGAACGAGACGAAGAACTCGACGCAACTGTC
>JAQVQN010000278.1 GCA_028701555.1 Kiritimatiellia bacterium
CTCCTTGGGAGGTTGAGCCGGTCACCAGTAGCCCGCCGCGTCCTTGTTCGAGCAGTTCCTGCTTCATCCAAAGACTTTTTTTGAGGTAATCCTCGCCGCCGATCAACCGATACAATTCCGTGTCGGGGTACATGTGCGACAGCATCACGTAGACGTGGTAGCGGGCCCGCGCGATGTTCTTCTCCCAGGCGTCATACGGTTTCAGGTAGTACCAGTGCGGCTCGTACTGCAGGGCCTTTGCGAAGTCGCGATACTGCTTCTCCCCCGTCACCCGATACAGCTCAACAAAACTTTCCGTGACGCCCGCGATGGAGGTGCCGGGGGGGATGATGTTCTCCCCTTTCTCGTTAGCGGGGAACATTTGCATGATGTAGTTTGCCATGATCTTCGCGTCCGCCAGGGCCTGGGGGTTTCCCGTCACACGGTAGTTTCGCACCAGCGCCAGATTGATGTACTCCTGCTCGTGGAGGATCCAGTTGACAACGTTCTGGTGGTTGTTGGGTTCGACGTTCCAGAAACCTAGGTATCCATCCGGATCACGCGAATCTCTCAAGCGATCCATGATGTGCCGGGCACGTTGTGCGACCTTAGGATCACCAGTGTACCGAGCAAACAGGCTGCCCGCGTCCAGAACCTTACCGATGCCGTAGTAGACGTTGCGTTTGTCCCCGCGATCAGTCCGGTTCTTGAACTTGTCCAGCCAATCCCGGTCTAAGTTGAGAACCATGTAGTTCTTGTCGATCAAGTCCATGATGCGCCGGTCGAGTTCGCCGCCTGCCATTTCTTTGCGCGTGAGTCTTTCCGGAATCAGCTTGTCTCCGATGGTCGGTTTGACGACGTCCCGTTCGCCCATGGCCAATGCGCCTGTCGAGGAAACGAGTATTGCGAGAGTGAATAGACATTGGATGTGTTTCATGTGGTTCATTGATATTTTTCCTGTAACCGTTCACGGCGTCTCTTTGCTCACGTTTCCGCCCACCGCATGCGGAACCGCGGAAGAATTGGCCCCAGCCAATCCAATCAACACGGAATATAGCCCCCCGCCCCCCGTAACCACTGAGGCTGAAGCTGAAAAAGAGTCAATCTAAAGTTCCTTTCGTCGTCGTGTCCCCGTATGTGTGGCTAACTATACGGCATAAATTCCTTGTACAGAAGTCACATTCGCGCAAAATTAATATCAAAAAAACGCAAGTTTCGATTTGCGGCCGTGTTTCGCTGTGGTATATATAGAACCCTATGAATCCAGTCAGAACACGTCTGCCGCAGGTGGCTTTGTTGCTGCCGACATCGATCAAGACCTGCCGGGAGCTGCTGCGCGGCATCCTGCAGTTCGTCCATTTGCACGGGCCCTGGGGTGTCCACATCATCGAGGGGCGCGAAGGCGAGCAGAAGCTGTTCCGTCCTGCGGAGTGGGGGTGTACGGGAATTATTGTGGACCTGAGTGACCGGCACTATGCCTCGCGGCTGTTGACGGCCAACGTGCCGACGATTATCACCAACCCGTCGGATGAGGCGCTCGATCCAGTGAATCCGCTCTCCCGGTTCAGCCGTGTCGTGTGCGACAATCGGCCGATCGGGAAATGTGCCGCAGAATATTTCCTTGAGCGGAAGTTCCTCAATTTCGCGTTTGTGGGTCAAGTCAACGACGCGTCATGGTCGGAGGAGCGCCGGACAACGTTCTGTGAGCGCTTGGCTCAGGACCGTTTCTCCTGCATCGCGTATCCGAAGTTGTCCCTTTCAGCCCGCAAAGATTTCTGTCGGGAACAGAATGCGTTGTGTAACTGGCTGCGGGTTTTGCCTAAACCGGTCGCGATCCTGGTCGCCAATGACGTTCGGGCACGACAGGTGCTAGACTCCTGCATAAAGGCAGGCTTAGCTGTCCCGCAAGAGATCGCGGTGCTGGGGGTGGACAATGACGAGATGCTTTGTGAAACCACCACACCGCAGATGTCGAGTATTCAGTTGAACACTGAACAGGCTGGCTTTGAAGCAGCTCGTGTGCTGGACGGCATGATGCACAACATCCGCCGTGGCGCAGTTAGACAAACCGTCATAAAGTACGGATTCTCGTACCTTGTGACCCGGCGTTCGACCGAGACGGTGCAGATAGCCGACGTGCTGGTCGCCCGGTCTTTGGATTTCATCCGTATTAATGCGGGATCTAATATTACAGTTGATGATATCATAAAAAATCTGCACGTTTCGCGTCGTTCGCTTGAGACGCGCTTTAAAACCGTGATGGGGCGCACCGTGTATGCCGAGATCATGCGTGTGCGCTTAGAGCGCGTCAAAACCATGTTGCGCGAAAAGGCCATGACAATCGAGGCAATCGCAGACGCATGTTGCTTCGCCAGCGCCAGCCACCTCGGCACCGTCTTCCGGCAGCACAGCGGGGTGACACCCTCCGCTTTCCGTCGTCAGGTTCACGGCCGCGGAAAATGACCTTCACGTACCCGCCCCCAGTTTTTTCGGTCCGCCAGAAGGTTTAGGGTTGAGGGAATACGTTTTTTTGGTATCATAATCATTCTTTTTTGACGGAAAAGGGCTAAGTGAAGAGAAACAGGGGCTAGCGATGAGTCAGCATACGAGTTTAAAAGGTTCGAGTAAGATCACTGTCAAACGCAATGTTCTCAAGCGTTTCGAGCGTGTCGATCTTCTGAAGAAGCGTGGGCAGTGGAAAGACGGTGACCGCGGTTTGGGTCTGCGCAAGACCAAGCCGGACGTGTAGGTCGCGTCTTTGCCTGAGAACATTTTTGGCCGCAGTCGTATACTCCCTGGGAGGGCATACGGGTGCGGCTCTTTTTTTTGTGTGTTTAGCGCTCCGACTTATAGAACTTTTCGCTCCCGGCACTGTTGTCTCGCCAGCGGAGGCGGGTTGAATTATAATTCAAAAATATGAATGGCGGATTGTGTTTAATTTGCGGCGATGACGAATATCTGGTGGAATCATTCGCGCGCGCGAGGATCGGCCGGGCTCTGCCGGAATCTGCGGACGCTTTCGGCCTGGAGGTTGTCGACGGCCGCAAAAACACAGGCGAAGAGGTTGAGAAGTCTGTTAACCAGTGTATCGAGGCGGTGCAGACAGAGGGGCTTTTCGGGGCGGAGAAAGTGGTCTGGCTGCGCGACGCGAATTTTCTGACCGGCGGTGAGCGCGTGGCGGAGTATGCGGTGTCCAAGGCGGCGGTCGCGAAGCTCACGGACTGCCTCAAGAACGGACTGTCTGAAGGCCAGACTCTTGTCATCACTGCGGGCAGGGTACTGCGCAGTTCGGTTTTTTTCAAAATATGCCGAAAGAACGGCGAGGTCGAGGATTTCGGCAACAACCTTAAGGCTCGGGAGCTTGAGCAGCGCGCCGCCCAACGCGTCGACGCGTTGGCAAAAGAAGCCGGGCTGAAAATGACTCCCGACGTCCGCAATGCCTTTATACAGAGAGTGGGGTTCGACACCAGAGCGCTGGTTCAAGAGATCGAGAAACTGCGGCTGTATGTGGGCGACGCCGGGAAGGTGCGCCTTGAAGACCTGCATGAGATCACCGCCGTCGGGAAAGAGGCCGAGGCATGGGATCTGCTTGACGCTTTCGGTGAGCGCGACGCGGGCGGCATGCTGGCCACCCTCCGTCGCATGAGCGGCCAGAAGGGAGTCGGCATCCGGCTGGCGGCCATGCTGGACAAGAACGTTCGGGAGCTGCTGGTGCTGCGTGAGGCTTATGACCGCAAATGGATATCGTATGCCAACCGCCAGGCCAGTTGGATCGCGCGTGATTTGGCTCCGGAGGAATCCGAGATGCTGCAGGCGCTGCCGGTCAACCCGCAAACGATGCCGGGCTGGATGCTGCGGAAAAAGATGGCCCATGCCGCCAATTATACGCTGCGTGATTTGAGGGTGGCGCGTTTCAGGATTCTGGAACTGCGCGAGAAGCTCGTCTCCACAGGCCTGTCCGAGATGTTTTTGCTGGAAATGGCGCTGATGCGGATCGTCGGGCGTAAGGATAAAACGGCCGGAACGCGCGCGGCGGCCAAGGCGGCAGCGCCATGACC
>JAQVQN010000279.1 GCA_028701555.1 Kiritimatiellia bacterium
GTACTGGCGGAGATGCGTCTAAAACGCCGGTATTCGACTACTATCAGCCGATTCTGGACCGAATGCCTTTCGGTGCCATGCCGGCTAATTTCAACGCCAGCGCACAGGATCTTGCCGCAAGCCAGATCGAAGCCAAGACCAAGGCTGAGCAGGAAGCCATTGCAAAAAAAATCAAAATGTCGGTGGTTAACATAACTCCCGCCGGTGCCACGGCCATAGGGTTCACGGATCTTTCTGTAAACCCCCCGGTAAACCACTACTTAAAGGTCGGCGACTCTTCAGCAGGCTGGCTGGTGGTCAGTGCGGACTACAGCTCGGGCTCGGCCGTGATCGCGAAGGAGGGGGTTTCCGTGGAGTTGTCTCTGCAAGACAGCAGCGCGGCAGCCGCAGTTGCGCCCGCCGCCGAGACCCTGGAAAACGGGAAGCCGACTATGGCCAGTCAGCGCAATGGACTGGCAGCTACCCGCGGCAATGCCGGCAACACCAAAAGAACGTTTGCCAAAGGCACTTTTCCTCGTATATCCGCGCCGGGACTTACACAATCACCTCGGCAAGAGTCTGGGGCAGCGCTTGATGGCGCCGCTGGACAAAACAAGCCCGCATCCGGCTCATACTCAGACCGGCTGCGCGAACGCGCCACCCAGAAAACTCGTGAACAACTGGCCGCCGAGGCCGAGATGCGAGAGCAGTTAGAAAAGCTCGCCCGCGAGACCGCCGCCAAAGAGATCCAGCGGCGCGAAGAGGAGGCACTGCTGGCTGCCCAGGAAGAGGCCGAGCTGCAGCAGCAGTGGGTCGAACAGCAGCAGGCGGCTGAGACCATGACCGAACAGGCTCCGGCACCTGCCGTTCTTCAGGAAGGCAACCTCGAGTGAGAACCGTTGCGCGCAGAGCTTTCGGACAGCGCCGATGAACCCTTTTTCACGCACAGAACTCCTGCTCGGCAGCGACTCAACAAACAAGCTGAACCATAGCCATGTCGCGGTCTTCGGGTTGGGCGGCGTGGGTTCTTTCGCGGCCGAAGCCTTGGCCCGCGCAGGCATCGGCCGCCTGTTGCTGGTGGACGGCGACACGGTCTGCCCCACGAACATCAATCGCCAGCTCATAGCCCTGCATAGCACTGTCGGGAAACCCAAGGCCGCGCTCATGGCCGCGCGCATACGAGACATCAACCCGCAGGCTGAGGTCGAGACCCGCCAGGAGTTCTATCTGCCGCAAAACGCCGCGACTTTCGATCTCGCGGTTTTCGACTACGTCGTTGATGCCATTGACACCGTCAGTGCTAAAACCGAGCTGGCCTTCAGAGCAGAGGCCGCCGGTGTGCCGATCATCAGTTGCATGGGCGCGGGCAATAAGCTCGACCCCACGCGCTTTGAAGTGGCTGACATCTATGCCACCTCCGTATGCCCGCTATGCAAGGTTATGCGCAGGGAACTGCAGCGCCGCAGCGTCAAGGCGCTCAAGGTGGTCTATTCCCGCGAACCGCCCCGCGCCTGTCTTGCGGCAGACGCCGGGCAGAGCCATGTGCCGCAGCGCCGCTCCCCGGGAAGTGTCTCTTTCGTGCCATCTGTCGCAGGCTTGATCATGGCGGCAGAGGTCGTGCGCGGTTTGTGCGGCAATCGTTGAGCCCGCACATTCAACGCCAGCGATCCATGCTGACCAAAAGCGCGGCAAATATAAACTTGATTGAACTGAGCCGCAATGGGTATCGTAAGCGACACAAAGGTTATAATAGGCGCGTCGGCTTGTAAGTCAAAACGCGGAAACTTTAAATCGCAGGTGATGCTATGGCAGATTTGATTGTAGCGCTTGATGTTGCTTCAACCGCCGAGGTTGAAAAAATAATGGGGGAACTGGGGGATGCGGTATCGTTCTACAAGATCGGACTGGAACTTTTCAGCGCCGAGGGACCGGACGTGGTGCGGACTGTCAAGCGTTGCGGCAAGCGGGTGTTCCTTGACCTGAAACTGCACGACATCCCACGCACAGTCGAGCGCGCGGTGAAATCCGGGGCGGCGCTGGGAGTGGATCTGATGACCGTCCACGCCGCTGGCGGCAAAGCCATGCTAGGTGCCGCGCGGGCAGCCGCAGACTCCTGCGGCAAAGGCGCACCAAAGATTCTGGCGGTCACGATGTTGACGAGCCTGGGTCAGTCGGACCTGGAAGATCTGGGGATTGGTCGTGAGATGAAAGCGCAAGTGACGGCTTTAGGACTGCTGGCCTGCGCCAACGGGGCTGATGGCATCGTTTGCTCACCTCAAGAGGTGGCGAACATGCGCGCCGCGCTCGGTCCCGGAACCCTGCTGGTGACGCCGGGCGTGCGTCCGGCCGGTGCCGAACTCGGCGACCAGAAGCGCGTGGCGACGCCGGCGCAGGCGGTCAGGGACGGATCCACGCATCTTGTGGTGGGCCGGCCAATCCTGGAAGCCGCCGACCCCGCCGCCGCCGCCCGCGCCATCACAGCCGAGATGCTTAACGGCTGAGCCGGTAGGCTTCCATCAGGGTGTGGTATTTCACCAGCATGTTGGGCACTTCCCAAGACGGCATTTCACGGTTCTTCAGAAAACCGAGATATTTCTCCGCCACCTGACCGAAATGCGCCTCATGTCCGCAAGCGTACTCTGCCGGTATGTTGACGCGGAACCCGGTCTCGTGCGCCTCGAAACTGATACCCGGCCATTTTTTGTTGATCTCAGCCATCGCCTCGTTCAGCGCGGCCTCGATCTCTTCCTTCTTGACTCCGGTATTGCGCCGCGGTTCTACATACAGCACCGGCTTGTAGTTCTCGGCTGCGCCTTGTTCGATGATCAGTGACGTGCGCGTGCCGCGCATCAAAGAGAAGTGCGTGTCGCCCGCGCCTGCTGGCGCCTCGAAGTTCCACAGCACAGAGACTTTAGCGTAAACGCCTTTGAGTGCGTATGTAAATTCGCCGTTGGCTTTGCACTGCAATACGCCGTCAGCGTCCAGATCCTGTTTCAGATACTCCGGCCACGCATCAACACCGGTGGATTTTGTGAACTGCTCCAGATTCAAGGCCGTCGGCCAGACGCGCGCGTTAACGACTTTGACATCCGACGGAGTCAGCGTGACATCCGGGAAAGTCTCCCACTGCACCAGATCAACCAGATGGGTGTTCACGTCCACAATCGCTTCGCCCTGCTGACGCGTGTCGTAATACCATGCCGGACGCTGCAGCGGCTTGCCGGCGACAAGTTTGCTGAAGTGGTGTACGCTCTCCTTGGTCACGGCCGGATCGTCCGGGGTTCCGGGCTCCTGTTCGCCGTATACTTTCGGGAATCGCGACAGCTCTTTTTGCAGCATGGTGGTTATCTCATACCGCTCAGTCATGATGTCGTAGAGCAACACGCCGTTCTTCTCCGCCACTTCGAAAGCCTTTTTGAGGATCTCGAAATCTTTAGGCGTGATGGCCATGGGCTTGTCGGACAGTACGTTGAGTCCGGCTTCGACGCACTTCAATATGTATTCGGTCTTGCGCGCGTTGTTGCCTGCCAGCACCACCACGTTGCCAGCCTTTTCTTTGATGGCTTTGTCCATAAAGTCATTGCCGGTGTAGACCACGCTTTCCCAAGCGGTGGGCTCTTCGGCGCGCGTGTTGAAACTCTCGATGCGTGCCATGTGCATCTTTAGGTCATCGCCTTCGGGCGCGTAAACATGCACTGTGGGCGAGACCCCGGGATACATGCGCTTCTGAATCAGGGCGGAATGGAAATGACCGGGGTCGATGGTTATAAGTTTCACTTCAGGTCCTCCGCCGCAACTGCCGCAGCAGGCCTGGTTCTTATCTGTCCCGCAGCCCGCCAGAAACGCGGCTGCGGCACCGGCGCAAACTAATGTCGTCTTGTTCATGCTTTTTCCCTTATGCCGGGGCGGCCCTGCAGCCGCCCGAATTGTTTGCTAAACAGCTTACAGCCTCAAAAGCTGACCGCCTTTGCGTCCTATGCGGCGCTACTGATTTCACACTTTGACTTTTATGCCTGCCGACTTGAGCGATTTGGCAATGCTGAATTCGCCGCGCTCC
>JAQVQN010000280.1 GCA_028701555.1 Kiritimatiellia bacterium
ACAGACCGGGCACGAGACCGCTTATCCGGCCATAACCGGCGGGATCTTCCAGTTCGGTTTCAGTGATTCGATCCTGCAGATGTGGGCGGCGTTCCTGCACGAGATGCACCACGGCCAGCCTGTCAACCGGTTCGCCGGGTGTGTGAAGCCGGAGGAGGCGGAGTTGAGCCACCGCCTGTTCACCGCCGCGCTGCGGTCGCAGCGCGAACATAGCGTGGTGGCGGTGGAAATTTGAAACCGGAAATTTGAGACTGGAAACTGGAAGCTGGGAAAGGGGAGTGGATATTGAGGGCCGAGGAACAGGCAATGAGTCAGGGAGGGTGTCTGATCGGGCTGGATATCGGGTCCGGCGAGGTCAAGGGGGTACTGCTTGCCACATCCGGCAGGCTGCTGGCCGAGGTCAGCAGGCATAACCGGCTGCTCACGCCGTGCGACGGATGGGTAGAGCTTGATCCGGTCGGTCATCTTGAGAACGTGTGCGGGATACTGCGAGAGCTGGCGGCAGCGGCACCGGGAAAGGTATTGGCGGTTGCCATGGCAGCGGCATCCGGCAACACGCTGCTGACGACGGCAGCGGGTGAACCGCTCGGCAACATCATAAGCTGGATGGATCAGCGGTCGTCTGGACGGAAACCTTCCGCCTTGACGGGGTTGGAAGCGGAGGATGTTCGGCGCATTGCAGGCTGGCCGTGTGTCGGTTCTTTTCCGCTGGCGCATCTCGCCTGGTTGCGCGAGAACCGGCCGGATGAGCTGCGGCGCGCCGGGCATGTCGGCATGGATACAGACTGGCTGGCGTATCAATTGACAGGGATCTGGCGCATGGACCACTCTACAGCCACAACCTTTCATTTGCAGGATCAGGTTGCGGGCGGATATTATCAGCCTTTTCTGGATCGTCTGGGCATAGAGCGGCCGCGGCTTTCGGAATTGACCGTGCCGGGCCAGGCGGTCGGGAAGTTGCGGCCGGAGATGGCGGTCAGAACCGGGTTGCCGGAGACGACGCTCTTGGTGGCCGGTTGTTTCGATCATCCGGCGGCGGCGCGGGCGACTGGTGTGTTGGAACCGGGCATGCTGATGCTCTCTTGCGGGACTTCCTGGGTAGGATTCGTGCCATGTGAGAAGCGCGAGACAGTGCTTAAGGCACGGATGCTGTGCGATCCTTTTCTGTCTGGCTCTGGCGGTCCTTGGGGCGGCATGTTCTCGGTGCCGCACATCGGTCGGGCGATCACATGGTATGTTGAAAACGCGATCGCGCCGCGCGAAGCGCCGGAGCGGCGCGTGCGGGTGTTCGACGAGATGGCCGCGCGCTCAAGGCCCGGCGCGAACGGCGTCAAGATTGATCTGCTCCAGAAGCCCAAGGCACCGGATGCTGATCCTGCCGATGTCAGCCGGGCTGTCATGGAAAGCGCGGCGCACCTGATAGCGGACAAGCTGGCGGAAGTGTCGTCAGCCGGGTTATCGTACCGGCGGGCTGTTATGGTAGGCGGGCCATCGCGCAGCCCGGTCTGGCCCGGCATTGTGGCAGAGGTCACCGGATTAGAGGTCGAGGTCGGAGGCAGGGGGGCGGGTGCGCGCGGCGCGGCGATGCTGGCAGGCATAGGTGCCGGATATTACAGAGACGAGCAGGATGCTTTGGCGGTTTGGGGTAGTGAAGGGGGGCTTAATGGATAATTTGAGCGAGACTGACATGCGGATTTACGAGGAAGAGCTGCGCGGCTTTTTGCCGCGCAAGCTGTTTGACGCGCACGTGCATCTTTTTGACGGCACATGTTTGAAATCGGGTAAACAGTTTGCCGAAAAGAGCGTATACCGGAAATTCGGCTGCGAGTTCAGGATCGAGCAATATTTGGAGTGGGCGCGGCAGAGTCTGCCGGAACAAGAGATACATCTGAACGGATTCGGACAGCCCTCCTTCATTTCGGATCTGGACGCTTCGGCGGTTTATTCAGGCCGGATATCGGATAACCGCAGATTTTTCGGCATGGCTTTGGTCTCGCCCAAGGACACGGTGGAGGATGTTGTGCGGCGAGTCGAGGCGAACCGCTTGATCGGCTACAAACCATATCTGAATTTCGTTGATTGGAAAGACAAGCGCGATATAACCATTCACGACATGCTGCCGGAAGAGCAGATGGCGGCGGCGGACGCAAAAGGGTTAGCAGTGGTTTTGCATATCCCGCGCGATGAGCGGCTTGCCGATCCTATCAATCAGGAACAGATGGTGGAACTGTGCCACAGGTATCCGAAGGCGCAGATCATTTTTGCCCATATCGGCAGAGCTTATTATCTCAAAAATGTGATTGGTTTCCTGGACGGCATCGCCGCGTGTCCCAACGCTTATGTCGATACAGCTATGGTCAATCACGAGGGTGTGCTGGAGTACACCTTCCGAAACTTCCCGCGCGGGCGCACGCTGTTCGGCACGGACGCGCCGATCGCCATGTTGCTAGGCAAATCGGTGGAGATCAACAACCAGTACGCCTATCTGATGGGCGAGGACTATGCGATCGGCTCCACGATTTACGATGCCGGTCAAGCGGTGCGCTTCACGAGTTTTTATTACGAGCAGTTGCGCGGCATCAAGTTGGCAGCGCAACGTGCCGGTCTCAGCCGTGACGAGCTAGAGAACATCTTTTTCAACAACGCTGATAAGCTTTTCCGCGGGATCGCGGAAAGAAATTATGGAGACCAATAATGCCTTACAGAAAAAAACCTGTCGCAGGACTGCTGCCTTTCTATCTGAAACTGTATGATGACCACCAACCTGAACGGCGCAACGGTTTTTCCGCTTTTGTGCAGCGGATAACGGATCGACTTGAGCAGTACGGAATCGAGGTGCTCACGGCGCCTGTATGCCGTGTTGAGAGTGAGTTTCATGGTGCTATTCATAAGTTGGAGCAAGATGGCGCGGACTGTATTGTCACGCTGCATTTGGCCTATTCGCCATCACTGGAGGCTTTGGAAGCTTTTTGCGAGACGCGCTTGCCGATCATCATTCTTGACACCACCATGGATGTGGACTTCGGCCTGGCGGTTGATCCGGCGCGCATCATGTACAATCACGGAGTGCATGGGGTCATGGACTTTGCCTCGATGCTGCGCAGGCGGCGCAGGCACTTTGAGATCGTGGCCGGGCACGATTCCGACCCTGCGCTTTTTGCGCGTGTCGCGGAAAAAGTGAATGCCGCAGTGATTGCGAATGCTCTGCGCGGCAGCAAGGTTTTACGGGTCGGGCATACCTTTGCAGGCATGGGTGATTTTTCAGTGGCCGAGGATGTATTGGCCGCGAAGCTCGGAATCACGGTGCGGCAGATCGGACTGGATGTATTGGATCAGGCGGTTGATAAGGTCAGTGATGCGGAGGTGGCTGAGGAGGTGGCTGTCGACCGCCAAAGGTTTGACTGCGAGCTGCCGCAGGACCATCACGAGCGCTCGGTGCGGGTCGGACTAGGTTTGCGGCGCATTGTGGAGCAAGAGGGGTATCAGGCGCTGAGCGTCAATTTTCAGGCTTTTGACCGCGGCGACCGTCCGTCCGACACCATGCCCTTCTTGGAGATTTCCAAGGGCATGTCGCGCGGCATTGGCTACGGCGGCGAAGGCGATGTCTTGACGGCCGCGCTGGTAGGGGCGCTGGCGCGCGCATTCGGCGCGGTGACCTTCACGGAGATTTTCTGTGCCGACTGGGCCGGTAATAGTCTGTTCTTGTCGCATATGGGCGAGATAAACCCGGCTATAGCCGGAGCCAAGCCGCGCGTGATATCCAAGCCTTTTTTCCTTGGCGGATCTCATGATCCGGCCGTCTTGACGTGCGCGGCGAAACCCGGACCTGCGGTATTCGTGAATCTGGCGCCCGGCCCTGATGACAGCTTCACTTTGATTGTGGTGCCGGTCGAGGTGCTGCCGGAGGGTGACGGGCTTGCCCCGGCCATGCGCAATGTCATACGCGTGTGGGTTCGTCCGCGCGGTGGGGTGGCACCTTTTCTGGAGGCCTATTCGCGCGCGGGTGGTACGCACCACAGTGCGCTAGTGCTGG
>JAQVQN010000281.1 GCA_028701555.1 Kiritimatiellia bacterium
AAATAAAGTAAGCGTCTCGTGTGGTCAATAGCTTTCAGAAAAAAATAATCGCGCGTCCTTTATCTTGTTTAAATGTGTGGTTTTGTTTTGACGAGATCACTGCTTATTTAGCGGTATTTACCGCTACCGAAATATATATTTTTAATGCTCAAGACTTGTGTTTAATGGCATTAAAAAGGTAATATACCCTTTGTTTTTTGGTTGGACTATGAGTTAAATGTTTATGAGAATTCTTTCTGGCATTCAGCCTTCTGGCAAATTGCATCTTGGCAATTATTTTGGAATGATGCGTCCCGCCTTGCATCTGCAGGAACAGGGCGAAGCTTTTCTGTTTATCGCCAACTATCACGCTCTGACATCGGTTCACGACAGTGCGCGTCTTAAACAGGACACATGGGACGTTGCCTTAGATTTTCTGGCATGCGGACTTGATCCTTCACGTACTGTTTTTTTCAGGCAGAGCGATGTTCCTGAGGTTCATGAACTGGCCTGGCTTTTGTCGATCGTCACTCCTATGGGGTTGCTTGAACGCTGTCACTCTTACAAAGATAAGGTGTCAAAGGGGATAGCGCCTTCACACGGGCTTTTCGCATATCCGGTGCTGATGGCTGCGGATATACTAATTTACCAATCCAATATTGTCCCGGTTGGACGCGACCAGAAGCAACATGTTGAAGTAACAAGGGACATTGCTATCAAGTTCAACAACGAGTTCGGGGAGGTGTTTACAGTGCCCGAACCGTCCATCCAGGATGAAGTGGCTGTTGTTCCGGGCCTTGATGGACAGAAAATGTCCAAAAGCTACGGGAACACTATCGACCTTTTTGGGGACATGAGGGAGGCGAAGTCCAGGATCATGAAGATTGTTACCGACAGCAAGGGTCTCGAAGATCCAAAAGACCCTGCGACATGCAATGTATATGCCCTTTACAAGCTTTTTGCGGATGATCTTCAGCGGGCTGAAATGGAGTCTAATTACCGCCGCGGAAATTACGGTTACGGTCATGCCAAAAAAGCTTTGTTGGCTATTTTCGAAGAGTCGTTTGCCCCATTCCGAGCACGGCGAGCCGAGCTTGAGTCCAATCCCGATTACGTCGAAGAGTTGTTGCGAAATGGTGCCGAACGTGCCCGCGCGGCGGCCTCGTCGACCTTAGATAAGGCCCGCAAGGCAGTGGGGTTGTAATGTTTTCGGCGGCTGCGGCATAAACAACCGTGGTTATGCATTTATAGGATACGTTAATGTCTCTGCAAGCTTTACTGGCGGATGATTACAAGGTTGATCTGGAGGTTTTTGAGGGACCGCTGGATTTACTGCTATATCTGATCCGGCGTGAAGAGGTTGACATTTACGACATTCCCATCGAGAAGATAACAAAACAATACCTTGCGTATCTTGACGTGATGCGCATGCTTGACCTGAATATAGCGGGTGAGTTTTTGGTGATGGCAGCGACTTTAATGATGATTAAGAGCCGGATGCTTTTGCCGGTAGAGTCGCGCTATGCTGAAAATGATCCGGACGATGACTGGGTTGACCCGCGGCTGGATTTGGTCCGCCAGCTAATCGAGTACAAAAAATTCAAGGATGCTGCCGCAAAGTTGCTCGAGAAAGAAACAATTCGAGGCGAGGCCTTTGTTTTCGGCGGTGAAAAGCCGACTTTTGAAAAAACTGAAGAAGACGCCGGACTCGTTCTTGCCGATGTTGGGCTTTTTGAACTGCTCGCCGCTTTCCAGGAGGTTCTTGAACGTATACCCGTCAATCCGTTTGATCAGATCGAGCCGATTAGATGGTCTGTGCCCGACAAGATGGAATTGATTATCTCGCGGACTAAGGGAGGTCAGCGCTTATATTTTTCGCGTATTTTCACCCCTGATTCGCACCGCATAGAAATTATTGTGACCTTCCTGGCGTTGCTGGAGCTGTTGCGCTTGCGCCAGATCAGTCTGCATCAGAACACGGCTTTCCATGATATACTGATATTGTCGGCGGAAACTTTTGATAAAGAAAGCAGCCAAGCGCCGATAATAGGTGGAGGTGAAAATGTCGCAAGTTGATGATGTCAGGGTGCCCGGGGCTTCAAGTCTGCAGCAGATTGTCGGAGCATTGCTGTTCGGTAGCGACCGGCCATTGACTGTCGAAGACATTCGCTCTTGTCTAAAAGATGTGGCGCAGGCTTCTGGCGTAGAAGATGATTCCTCTGTTGCGGTTTTTGCGGGGGCGTCGCCAAATGAGATTTCAGATGCTTTAAGAAGCATTGAAAAAGAGTTGTCGCGCTTGAAAATCGGTTTCGATCTAGTTGAGATAAACGGAACGTTCCGCTTTGAGACACAGCCTTGCTGCGGGCGCTGGGTACGTAACCTGCTAAAGACAGACAGGCCGAACCGTTTGTCGCGCCCGGCGCTTGAGACACTCGCTATCATCGCGTATAGACAGCCGATCGCCAAGTCTGAGATCGAGTCAATCCGCGGTGTGATGGTGGACCACATACTGAAGGCTTTGATGGAACTGCATCTGGTCAGAATCGTCGGGCGCAGCGAACTGCCGGGACGGCCGTTTCTCTACGGCACCACGGCCACATTTCTAGAGCATTTCGGGCTTAGAAATCTGAAAGACCTGAATGATATCGATCCCACATTACAAAGATCGAGATTATCGGAACGCAAAGCTGCGCACAAAAAAGACAAAGTCAAACCTGCGGCGACTGATCAGGAACCACTGTTCGAGCAAGCCGCTGACATCTTGGCCGATACTTAGCAGAGGGAATCGCAAAACCTCTTTCTAGGCGGTATTAATTGCTGTGTTGAAAAACACAGTCAAAATAGCTGTAAGTTGAGAATATCTTCGAGTATGTGCGTGCGTGAGTTCAACCCCGCATCCCCACGCACGCACACACATGGTATGCGGGCTATACCAGCATTCGATTTAAGCGACAGTCACTTTCTTCTCTGACGACCAAAGGCCGTGAATATTGCAGTAGGCTGTGGCGTAAAGTGTGCCGGACTTAGCAAGTTTGGCTTTCACAGTAACAATGCTGTCAGTGTAAGCCAGGCCTTGGTCCGGCCCGTCAACTCCGGCTCCGTGCGAGCTGAATTCGCAACGGGTGATTTCGATAGAGGCTTTTGCACCATCCGGCACATAGTGTAGTGCGATCCACACGATATGATGCACGGCGGTGTTGGGGTGGGCGATTTCCTTGCCGACAGAAACAGTGATCGCACAAGCTTCCCCTGTTTTGAGCGTTTCAGCGCACTCAATCACAGGCACGTGTTTCTCGCTTTTCCAGTCTGCGGTCTTAACGAATTCGGACAACATAGCATTCTTCCTTTCTTAATGATTGCGTATCAAACACGATCAACATCTGAGAATAATAATAACAGTAATTGCGTAATATTGAAATACTGGAATCACCGTGTTTTTAGCTGAACAGCAGTTTAACATGCTAGGTTACGGGTATCCTTGACGCGCCTTGCCTTACCCTCGAAACGTTCGAGCGTGTTCGGGCTGACAAGGTTGACCTGCATGTGCAACCCAGTAACAGCATACAAGGCACTGCCAATTTTTGACCTAATGCCCTGCATTTCAGACATGCTGTCTGAAAACATTCCAGGCTGAACCTCGATATGCACGGTAACCTCATCCATGGCCCCAGGGCGAGTGACCTCAATCATATAATGGGGTGCCGCCGCCTCCACACGCATCAAAGCCGTTTCGATCTGAGAGGGAAACACGTTTGTTCCGCGTATGATGAGCATATCATCAGTACGTCCCATGATGCGGCTCATGCGGCGTGAGGTGCGTCCACAGGCGCAGGGGCCGTCATTGTATATGACACCTATGTCCCGTGTCCTATAGCGCAAGACCGGCAATGCCTCGCGGCATAGCGGAGTCACGACCAGCTCACCTTTTTCGCCATCCGGCAGAGTTTCCAGAGTTTCTGGATCTATGACCTCAACAATAAATTGATCCTCTTGGATATGCATGCCGTTGCGGAAAGCACATTCGCCGGAAAGACCGGGCCC
>JAQVQN010000282.1 GCA_028701555.1 Kiritimatiellia bacterium
GCTTTGACGCTGGCGCAGCCGATGTCCAGACCGATAATTGTTTTGACTGGCATGTTCATGTGAGGTGGATTTAGAAAAGATACTGGGCGATTTTCGCGACAGATTACCAGGCGTTTGCCGGCCAGGATGCGGGCTTGCTGATAATGCTCTTGTCGACACCGGCGACACCCAGGCTAATGAGGACGTTCGCGGTTCCCCGCTCGCGTGTGGGCGCAAACAGCGGCATACCTGGGAAACAGGCTCGGAGGGCGTCGGCACGCATGTTAAGGTCGCTACCGGCAAGCAGCATAAAGTACGGCTGTTGCTGCCCGGATGGGGCAACCAGCACCCACACTTCATTGGGTTTTGCTACGACAAAAACGGGCTGTAGCGCGCCGGCAGGGCCAGCTTGCATGCTACCAACGCAGCGGGGCTTGGCATTGAGGGCTTCCTGCAAGACTCGCAGAGATTTCACCATCCGCGCCGCGAAGGGTGAAAACTCCGGCAGCTCGCTGAGCTTGCGGCTGATTCTGGCATTGGCATCTTTCGTGGGGGGGTAATTCGGGTTCATCCACGGCGTGCTGCTATCAACGCCATCAAGGATATCCAGCCAGCCGGCACATTCGGGCAGTTGTGTGCGGCAATGTGTCTGCAGGATATCCATAATGGCCCTAAGCAGCCACAATTTCGGTATCAGCTCGATGTCCTGACTGGCGATCAAGGTATCCAAGTTGTTGAGAAGGTGCACAGCTGGCAATGGCGCTTCGTTGGCTTCAGCGACCAGCTGGTAGAGGAAGCGCGCATGGGCGCAGAGATTATCCTGCGCCTGGCGTCTGACATCAATTTCGAAGTCCCGTAGATTGAGCCGGTTTGGAAAGACGTCCTTGGTATGCATCAATACTGGCGGGCCGTCCTTTTCGCGAGAGAAGTAGATGATTCCGAAATAGATGTTTTGTTCGTTGCCTTCGGCGTCCCGTTCTTTGCCTTCGACGAGCGGTTTTGGCGAATAAAGCAGTAGCCATGGTCTTGGTTCCGTACCGACCTTCGGACGATATCGCAAGGTGGTGACGTTAAGCATATCGGGATTGAGTGCCAGCATAGCATTGATCTGGCCAAGCATAGCCTGACGTTCATCAGCCATGGTCAGGCAGCGCTGCAGATCGGGTTCCCAAACCGAGCCTTGCGCTTGTTGAGTGAGAACTTGTTGCAGGATTTGGGTTTGATCCGCTGGTAGAGGCAGTGCGCCCACTGTGATGCTGCTGAGAGCGGCGACCTTCTCGTAGTGTTGGCGCTGGTCAAGAATGCGCCGGTAATGGAGGGTTTCTGCTGCCGTTGGGGCCATCTCGCAGTATTCCTGCAGCAGCGCAAAGTAGCGTTGCAGATCCGGCAGCGCCTGGGGTATATCCTCTTGCAGCACCAGCAGTTTCTGCCTTCGGGCGGCATCGTCGTCTCGGCGTTTGGCCCAATCGCGTTCCCAGACCCCGAGGTCTTCACTGGCTTCATGGAACGCCTGGGCAACCGTGTCGCTGGCGACGGCCAGCCGCAGCGCGCCCTGCTTGAAAGCCAGAGTCAGTTCGCTGATTTTTTCGTATTCGCGGGCGAAGTCTGCATAAGGCTGTTTTTTTGCATCCTGACGGGCCGTGTTATACATGCCTGTCAGCCTCAGCAGTTCATTATCGGCGTCACGGCGCTGGCGTTGCTGCCAGCTTTGCCAGGTGCGGCGCCAGATATCGACTTGGTTTTTTTCTTCGTCGCCATAGGCCATTTCAGCTGCTTCGGCGAGAAGTTGTTCGATGTTTTCGGCAGCCGTACCCTCATAGGCGTTTTGACGGATCGCTTCGAGGGCAGTCATCGCGCGGGTATAGCGTTCGCTGGCCTGGTTGAGTTCACGCAGGGCGAGAATGAGATTCTGGTGCATGGTCCGCAGCTGCGGGCTCTGCATGAAGTCAGGGTCGATGTGCCCAATATGCTCCATGTATTTGTCGAGCTGCTCGTACTGTGCGGAGCTATGCATGCGTTCCATCTCGGTAAAAATGGCGGCACGGCGGCGCTGGACGACGCGATAATGAAGCAAGGCGCCGAGCAACCCCAGGAGCAGAAGAACGCTGATCACGATGGCGGCCGTGAGGCGGCGCTGATGACGAAGATGCCGTGCTTGCATCTCGGCCAAGGTTTCCATGACTTGCTTGCGGAGAATCTCCGGCACCGGCATTTCCCAGGCGCTGAGGCGTTCCCATTCATGGCGGAGCGACAGTTCGCTGAGCTTATGAGAAGCCAGTTGGTCCTGCAGTTCAGCCAGGGCTTGGCCGAATTCGGCCTTTTTTTCGTTTCTTTTGGCGATAGCCGCCAGCATGTCGCGAGCAGCAGCCAGCGTGCTTTCCCAGCCATCGGGCATGCGCAGAAAGGCCTCGTCTGTGGCGAGCTTTTCAGCGGCAGCGGTCACGACTGCAAGCTCTTCGGCCTCGTCATTGGCCAGTGCGCTTTGGAGGCGCTGAAGGATTGCGGCGCCCTCCTTGCAGAGTGCATCGGCGCGATCGTGCATCAGCAACAGGCGCATATTTCTGAGGACATCCTCGGGCGCCGTTGCCACGCGATAGGGGCTGGTCAAGTCGTCATAGAGGACTTTCAGGCTGGTCAAGTCGCGTGTCCTAATCGCCTCTTCGGCGGCTGCCACTGTATCTGCCATTGCCTCTTCTTCCAGCGGTCGCAAGTTATTCGCCCAACTGGGGTTGGTTGGATCTTTTTCGCGAATCATGCGCAAGACGCTGATGCAGCCGTGGTGGTCGCCCTGGTATACCAGGCGGCGGTATTCCTTCAGCAGCGGGGTCAGTTCTTGCTCGCGGGCGCACTCGCTGCGGAGTTTGGCGAGCAGTTCGTCATTGAGGGGCTGAAAGACGACTAGCTCCATGTCGGCGCAGATATTGCGCCACTTTTTCAGCCCTGCGAACTGCAGCTGCTCGCCCAGAAGGAGCAGGTCCGGCGCAGTATGGGCTTCGTGCACGGCCTCGGAACGCATGCCCTTGTCGATATAATCCTGGCAACGCAGCAAACGTTCGTTGGCCAGGCGGCATAACTCGGCGAATTGTTCAGCGTAGTCCTCCACCAAGGGATTGCGGTCGATCTGGCCGCTCTCGATCAATTGGCATATCTGCTGAATGAGTTGCTGTTCCGGTGTCATGGTCGTCACCTGTTGTTTTCTGTCGCGAAGCCCCTGCGCTGGGTGCTGTGTGAATGTGCCTGTGGCGCGGCAGTCGTCGGCTGCCGCTATAAATTATCGGGTTTGCGGGGCTTCATGTTCAACATGTTGATATTGCGGTTGGGCAAGGTCACGAAACGGGGTTTGGCGGTGGCCTCGCCGGGTTCTTTCTTGACCTCTTCCGGCGGGAGCGCGCCGCCATTGCGGGCGAGTGTAACGAGCGGCTCGTCGGACGGTGTTGGCATGGGCGCGGTGAGGTCGATGATTTGGGCGCGGGGATTGCGGCGGGCGTCGCGGAGGATTTCCGAGTTGTGCAGACAGCAGCGCCAGCAGCAGGTCGCTCCGGCTGGCAGGCTGGTAAAATAGCTGTTGTAGGTGACTTGCCAGCGTTCGCGCCTTGGCAGTAGCGCAAGCGACTCGCCCAGCAGGGGAAGCATATCCATGCCGGGTTCGAAGATAATAAGTTGTACGGCGTTGGGATCAGCGCGAAAGGCCATCGCCAGTCGGGCGGCATTGCCGGCATCGCCAGTCAAGGCTTCCCATGCTTGAGCATGGCAGTCGTCGCTATCGCCTGCGGGAATGACCTTTGGGCTCTCAAAATGATGTGGCGCTTCGTTCCAATTGCTGAGGAAAAAGCCGTCGCGGGTGCTGACCCACACGGGCCCGCCCGCGCAGTACTCCCGTTCGTGGACCAGCACGTGGTGTGCCAGCTTGTTGGAACGGCTGGTGTGGTCGGCGGAGACTGCCGCCACCCGCGAGAGAATGCTGGTATTGCGACCGGTCAGGTTGCTGCGATAGTGACTCCAGGACACCGGCTCCT
>JAQVQN010000283.1 GCA_028701555.1 Kiritimatiellia bacterium
AAAAATAGGCATTTTTCATATGGCTTTAATAAAATTGCGCGAAATAAGCGCCAGGTTTGGCGGGCCGGAGGTGTTAGACAAAACAAGCCTGACGATCGAGCAGGGGGATCGCGCCTGTGTAACTGGACGCAACGGCGAGGGCAAGTCCACGCTGCTAAAGGTCATTGCCGGGCTGGTTATGCCTGACTCTGGCGAGATTCTGCGGCAGCCGGGTGTGCGGGTTTCCTACTTGCAGCAAGATGTTCCCGCTGATATGGCTGGCACCGTTGAGGAGATTGTTGACCGGAGCATACCGGCAGAGCTAAGAGAGGGGCATCACCCTGGGGCAGCGCCGCTGTTGACGCAATTGGAGCTGGACGGCGCGGTGCCATTTGCGCGTCTTTCGGGCGGGATGCGGCGGCGTGTAATGATCGCCTGTGCGTTGGTTTCCGATCCGCACGTGCTGCTGTTGGACGAGCCGACCAACCATTTGGACATCTGGGGTATAGAATGGTTGGAGGGCTATCTTAAGAAAAGTCGCTGTGCCTGCCTGTTCGTTACGCATGATCGAGCCTTTCTGAAAAGGGTGGCGATAAAAGTGCTGGATCTTGACCGCGGGCGTCTGGCGGGCTGGGATTGTGATTACGTGACTTTCGAGCAGCGTAAGCAGGATTTGTTGAACGACGAGGCTGTGAACTGGGAGCGCAAGAGCAAGAAGCTCGCGCAGGAAGAGGCTTGGATCAGGCGGGGCGTCAAGGCGCGTACCACACGCAACGAGGGACGGGTGGCGTCGCTGTTGAAATTGCGTGAAGAGTTCAGCCAGCGGCGCGTGTCGTCGGGAGTCAGCAACCTGCGGCTGAATTCAGGGGATTCTTCGGGGGAGCAGGTTTTGAAGGTAGAGGGCGTCAGTTTCTCCTATCCCGGCGGCCAGCCGTTGGTCAGCGGGTTGTCGGTGAAAGTGCTGCGCGGCGAGCGCATCGGGATCATCGGGCCCAACGGTTCAGGCAAGACCACCCTGCTGAACCTGCTGTGCGGCAACCTTGAGCCGACAGAAGGCAGCATCCGGGTTGGCGCGAATGTGAAGCTGGTCTTTTTCGACCAGTTGCGCAACAAGCTTGATCTGGCAGACACGGTTGTCAATAATCTGGCCGAAGGGCGCGAAGAGATTGTGATCGGCAACACGCGCAAGCACGTTTACGGGTATCTGCAGGATTTTCTGTTCACGGCCGACCGCGCGCGCATGCTGGTCGGGGCGTTGTCAGGCGGCGAGAGGGCGCGTCTGTTGCTGGCGAAACTTTTTGTCCAGCCGGGAAATTTAATGGTGATGGACGAGCCCACCAACGACTTAGATGTGGAGACGCTGGAGCTGTTGGAAGAGCAGTTGTCCAATTACGAAGGCACACTGCTTTTGGTGAGTCACGACCGTGATTTTCTCGACAATGTGGTGAGCGGCACATTTGTGCTGGAAGGCGGAGGTAAGGTCGGCATGTATCCGGGCGGTTATGCTGACTGGCTGCAGCAACGCGCCGCAGCGTTGTCGGCAGCTTCAGGCGGAGCGGCTAGCCGTATGCAGGCGGATCAAAAAGACCGCCCGAAAAAGCGTGGCGGCCGGCTGAGTTTCAACGAGAAGCGCGAGCGTGTGGAACTGCCGGAGCGTATACACCGACTGGAGCAGGAGATAGAAACTCTGCAAGCGGCATTATGCGATGTGGCACTTTATCAGAGAGAGCCGGAGAAGGCCGCTGAGACCCACGTGCGGCTGGCTGAAGCTGAAAAGGAGTTGGAGGGCGCTTTTGAGCGCTGGGTGCGGCTCGAAGAGCGCGCTGATGTTCAAGACGCTTGAAATCGCCCCCTGTTTTTGGCAAAATACGCGCCCAAATGGTAAAAGCAGGTTCTGCCATTACGGTTGAGGCGCCGGCCAAGATTAACCTAACGTTGGAGATTTTGGGTAAGCGGCCTGACGGTTATCACGAGCTGCGCAGCGTCGTGATGCCGGTCAATTTATACGACAGCCTCTCGCTGACCTCCACATATGCGCAGACGGTAATAACCGTGACTTTCGAGGCGGGGGTGGACGTTTCCAAGCTTTGTCCGGCCGACAAAAACCTTGCCGTCCGTGCGGCGCGGCTGATCCAGGAAAGGTATCGGGTTAACGCCGGCGCCCGCATCCATATTCACAAGCGCATACCGATCGGTGGTGGTCTGGGCGGGGGCAGTGCCGATGCGGCGGGTGTGATCCGGGGGTTGAATCGACTTTGGGGCTTGGAGGCTCCGTTGCCTGAACTGATGGCAGTGGGCGCGGAAGTAGGCTGCGACGTGCCAGCGCTTGTGCATGGCGGGGCGGTGCTGATGGAAGGGCGCGGAGAGCGGGTGAGCGGGTTGTTCGGCGACGGGCCGCCGGAGGTTTGCGAGGGGTTCTGGCTGGTGTTGGCCAATCCCGGCGTAATGTGCTCTACGCCTGAGATTTTCAGAAAGTGGAGAGCAGGCTTGACGGCTAGGCACACGATTCTACATAATATGCTTTCTTCTATCCGGGCCAGCGATGTGTCGGCTGCGGCGAAGGCGCTTCACAACGGATTGCAAACGGCGGTTTACGAAAGTTACCCAGTAATAGCCCGCACTGCCAGGCTGCTTGACGATGCGGGCTGTTTAGGTGTTTTGCTTTCCGGTAGCGGCGCTTCCGTCTTCGGTCTGGTGCGTGATGAAATCCACGGACAGGAGGTAAGCCGGAAGTTGGAAGCCGGTTTATGGCACGTTTTGGTGCGTACCTGCCCGGTGGTGTAATGGCAGCACAAGAGACTTTGACTCTCTCAGAGGTGGTTCGAATCCACCCCGGGCAACCAGTTTGATTTGTATGGCTTGAATGCGCGGAAGGCGCCGAAGAGATCATGATAGTTTTTTCTGGAACAGCGAATCTGCCTCTGGCCGAGAACATAATGTCCTTCCTTGGAGGTCGGTTGGGGGACATTAACATACGTCGGTTTCCTGACGGCGAGACCCATGTGAAGATTGTTGACAATGTTAGAGGCATGGACGTCTTCATGGTTCAGCCGATTTGTCGGCAGCCGAACGAGATGCTGATGGAGCTGCTGATCATGATCGATGCCGCGCGGCGAGGCTCGGCATCGCGCATAACCGCTGTGCTGCCGTATTATGGCTATGCACGGCAAGACCGCAAAGACCAGCCGCGTGTGCCGATTACCGCGAAGCTGGTAGCCAACCTGCTAGTTGCGGCGGGGGCTAACCGCGTGTTGACCATGGATTTGCATTCGCAACAGATACAAGGATTTTTTGATATTCCCGTCGACCATCTGCACGCCGCGCCGGTGATGGTGAAGCACCTGCGCGAAATGAAGCTGAGTAAGCCGCTCGTCGTGTCGCCCGATACCGGAGGGGCAAAAGTGGCTTACGCTTATTCACAAATGCTGGGCACGGGCCTGGCGATTGTGGCGAAGCAGAGAGTGGGAGATGCGGAAGTGGATGCCTTTAGCGTCGTAGGAGACGTTGAGGGCTGTGACGTGATCATGGTTGATGACATGGTCACGACCTGCGGCACGCTGTGTGCGGCAGCTAAGATCCTGAAGGAGCACGGGGCCGCCTCCGTAAGGGCGGCGGTCACGCATGTGCCTCTGACGGATAAAGGCGTTCAGCGCCTGAAAGCGGACACCTGCATGACCGAGCTGGTGGTCACGGATACGATCCCGTTAAGGGACGACCTGACCGCCGCAGGTCTGCCGATGAAGCTGACGGTGCTGTCTGTAGCCGAGCTGCTGGGCGAGGCGATACGCAGGATCCACAATGACCAGTCCGTCAGCTCGTTGTTCAGGTATTGAGCGGCGAATGGCGGACAAACGAAAGCAAGTCTGTCTCAGGGCATGACTGAAGCCGCAGAGAGGCCACGGTAAAGAGTGTTGGGTTGACACTCCTTAAACCTTGGTCACGTTGCGGTTAAGTGGTATTTTGGGACCGAAATAAGTTAGTTACAGAGGAAAAAATGGCGAACCAAGAGATCAGA
>JAQVQN010000284.1 GCA_028701555.1 Kiritimatiellia bacterium
TCAAGGTGCGGTAGAACCAAAAATAAAGGGAGTCAGTATGATCAGTAGTTCTGTCATTAAATGCTTTTGTCTGGTTTTGTTCATAACGCTGGCTGGCGCGAGCGAGCTTATGGCGCAGCGGGTTGAGATGGAGATGTTCACCCTGCGGGCGGCTGAGGGCAGCAACACGGCTATGAAGCCGGGCGACGATTTCGAGGTCGGGATCAAGGTCAAGAACCGGGATGCGGGCACGTTGACCTATGTGCTGCGCACGGCGGAACCGGTCGCGGCTAACGACGCGCCGCCGAATTTCGACCATTACAACCGTGAGCGGCAATTGGCCTACGTCGAAGAGAACGGCGACGTGCAGCTGCGCGAGGACGGCGCGCATGATCTGGCGCAGGGCAAGAACACGTTTCTGGCGCGCCTGAGCACCCGGGGATGGAAGCCCGGCGTGCACGAGCTGCGTCTGTACGCGCACAACAGCACGGACAGAAAGCACGGCGATTACGAAATGGCATCAGCGAGTTTCGCGGTCGAGGTCGGGGCCGATCATGTGCGCCTGATTGACCGTGAGAAGCTTGCAGACACAAGGATCATCCGGTCTGGGTTCAGCCCGCCTGTGGTTAAGGCTGGGGATAAGGCTTGTCTGGGCGTCGCGGTGACCGGCACCGACCTGGTCGGTCTGAGGGTAGTCACGCCGATGCGGCTGCCGCCTAAGGATGCGCTTCCCGATTTCCGATACGATCCCGAGACTCGGCAAGCGTTGCTGGCCGATCCGGACGCAGAGATCATACTGGCCAACGGTAAGATGGATAGAAATCCGGCGCAAGAGATTGTTGAGGTGGAGCTCAGCACTGTCGGCGCCGCGCCGGGGTTGTACTTCGCAACGGTCACGGCTTTGACTTCGGAAGGTCGTCCTGACGAGCGGCACCTGGCGCTGAAGGTCGCGCATCCTTCTGACAGGCTGAAGACCGAAGTGTCTGATCCGTGGATTGCGCGTGATGGTTCCAGCGCAGGACGCTTCACGCGGCTGCCGGACGGTCGGCTGATATACGGAGGCTGTGTAAGCGCGGACAACGGACTGACATGGAAAAAGCAGAAAGGCGAGCGCGTCAGCGGCGGCTGCCCGGTTTTGCGCGACGGCCGCGTGATGAATGTGGGGTACTCGCAACTGCCGGTTGCGGGAGAACTGGGATGGTATGCTTCGGGAATGCGGTCGAAGAATTTCACTGACGGCGGAGAGCAGCGGCACACGGCTCGCTTTCATGTGCCGCTGGCAAAGGCGGCCATGGGGCACGCCCCGCATAAGGGGCCGTTGTGCACAGGTTCTTTCGCGCAGCGGGACGACGGAGTGCTGTTGGCCTTGATGATGGGGTGGTTCGAGGGAGACGACAAGCTTTGCCCGTACGGCCGCGGGCGTCCGTATTCACGATCATACCTGTGCGAATCGGCGGACGGAGGCCTGACCTGGCGTTATCTTTCCACGCTCGGATATGACGAGATCGGCAGCGAGGGCTATAACGAAGGGAGCATCCAGAAACTTCCGAATGGAGAGCTTGTGGCAGTGCTGCGCACCGGCAACATGAATGACCGCGCTTGGCATGACAACCCGGTGATGGTCACGCGCAGCGCGGACGGCGGGCGCACGTGGCTGAAACCGTGGCGTACAGGGGTCAACGGCTGTTATCCCGACCTCGCGCTCCTGTCCGGCGGGATGCTGGCTTTGTCGGCGGGGCGTCCCGGCGCGTATGTGCTGTTCA
This sequence comes from Kiritimatiellia bacterium, assembly GCA_028701555.1. Classification (GTDB taxonomy): domain Bacteria; phylum Verrucomicrobiota; class Kiritimatiellia; order RFP12; family UBA1067; genus JAQVQN01. The sequence continues at coordinate 1,743 of JAQVQN010000284.1, forward strand.
GTTCCGACAACGGCGACACCTGGCATGACCTGACATTGGTTGACGCCGCTTATTATTCCGGCTACACCGCGCTGATAGAGACCCGGCCGGGCGAGCTGCTGGTGGCCTTCGGGGAGGGTTATGAGCGGCCGAACATGAAAAACCATGTGCGCATGGCTCATGTGCGTTATCAGGTTAGCGCCGAGTTGCGGTAAGCCTTGGGAGTACAGCCGAACATTTTCTTGAAATGGGTGGCGAAGTGCTGGGAAGAGGCGAAGCCTGTCTGGGCGGCGATATCGGTGATGGAGTCTCCGGTCTCGCTGAGGAAGCGCTTGGCCTGGGTCAGGCGGCAGTACAGCTGGTAGTGCAGCGGCGGGAAGCCGGTGGCCTGTTTGAAGGCGTTGATGAAGCCGGTCGGCGAGAGTGCAGCCTCCTTGGCAAGGTCGTCCAGCAAGATCTTGCGTTCCGGGTGTTCGCGAATACGCGATATAATTTCTGAAAGGTCGGTGTGCTCTGTCAGGCCTTGTTTCTTGTCCACGAGTTCGGCGAGCTCGAAAACCAGCGTCATGCAGGCGCTGCGCAGGGCGAAGGTCCGGTAGGCACCGGTCAGCGTGTCGTGGCATTTGAAGATGCGGTGGAAGGCCGAGGCCACCCTTGTGGTGTCGGCCACGACGTGGCACGGCAGAGACTCGATTTTTTTGCGCAGAGCCCGGACCTCGGTCGCTGTCAGGCCTAAAAAGCGCGGTGTGCGGTCTTGGAAGCGCAGGTGTATCCAGTAATGCACGTCGCCTTTGGGCAGCGCGTGCAGGCGGTGCTTTTCGTCGGGTCGGTTGACGAACAGGTCGCCGGGCATCAGCGAGTGCCGCACATTCCGGCTCTCCAGCACCAGGGCCCCGCGCAGGCACAGCCCGACCTCGACACAACCGGCGTGGGCATGCGTGTTCACCGCCCAGCCGTAGCGGATGCTGCGCGTATAGCCTAGTACCGGAACACCGGGCACACCCAAGGCTTCCAAGTCCACCATGCGTCGCTGGAGCGGCGTCTCATCACTAGATAGCAAGCGTTTACCCACATCACCAGTGTATTCTCCCGTCCGCCGAAAAGCAACCGCTATGAGCAGGCGTGTTTATGCAAAAACATATTTTATTTTCACGCGCAAGGGCGAGGTAGTATACTGTCGGCAATTTTTCAGTGGAGATATTTATGGGCGAGATGCTGGCAGTCATGGCGGTCATAGCGGTTGTCGCCATTATCTTTGTGATCCCGATCATAATCCTATTGCGTCTGAACGGCCTGTGCAACGGCATGGAGGAGCTGCGCAGGCGGATGCTGAACATGGATCGCACACTGGCGGCGCTCCCGGAGCGGTCGGCAATCGCGCCGCCTGACCTCGTCGCATCTGTCATGGCGGTTGCTGCGGCAGAGCGTCCTCCGCCGGTCATGCAGCAGGCTGAACCAATACCGGAAGCTGCGCCGCAACCGCTCGTTGAAGTGGCGGCCGTGGAAACGCCTGTGCCGGAAGCTGCTCCGAGCGCGTTCGAGACGGCCATGACCAAGTTGTGGAACTGGCTGATAATCGGCGAGGAGTTCCGCAAGCCGGGTGAGTCGTGGGAGTATGCGGCGGCCACGAACTGGCTGATGCGGGTCGGAATCCTGATCGTTCTGGCGGGTGTGGCCTTCTTCCTTAAGTATTCGATCGAGAAGGGTTTGATGGGGCCGCTTGGACGGGTAACACTGAGCTTGGCAGCAGGCATCCTCCTAATTGTTGGCGGCGTACGCCTGCTCTTCAAGAAATATCATTTGCTGGGGCAGGGGTTTGTTGGCGCGGGGTTCGTGACGCTCTATTTCGCCTTCTACGCGGCAGCCAGCATGTACCGTCTGCTGCCGGACGCGGCGGCCTTCGCGCTGATGGCCTGCGTGACGGTCGCGGCGGGTGTCATGGCGGTGAATTACCAGTCGCTCCCGATCGCCCTGCTGGGCGTGGCCGGGGGATATGCCACGCCAGCCATGCTCGGCAGCTCGCACGCCAGCGTCTATTTCTTCTACGCCTATGTCCTGCTGCTGGGCATCGGCATACTCGGCATCTCGCTGATGCGGCGCTGGCCGCTCTTGAATGTGCTGGGCATGCTGGCGGCCTACGGACTCGCGTTCGCGTACTGCGCTCGACACCATACGCACACGCAACTCTTCTTTGATCTGCTTTTCCTTTCCGGCATCCACTTGCTCTACCTTCTCTCGGTGATCGTCATGCATCT
>JAQVQN010000285.1 GCA_028701555.1 Kiritimatiellia bacterium
CGGCGGACTGGCGCGGCGGCTGATCGATTTCGCGGCGATATTTGTCGGTCGCCTGCCCGGCGGCCTGAGTTACGTCAACACCCTGACCTGCATGCTGTTCGGATCAATCTCGGGCTCGGCCGCCGCGGCAGTCTCGTCCGTAGGCGGCTTCATGATCCCGGAGATGAACCGTAAAGGTTACGACCGCGATTTCAATGTGGCTGTCACCGCCACCGCCGCCACCACCGGTCTGCTGATCCCGCCTTCCAACGCCATGATCGTCTACTCCGTAGCAGCGGGCTCGGTCTCCGTAGCCGCCATGTTTATGGCTGGCATCCTGCCCGGCATCCTGATCGGACTGTGCATCATGGTCGTCGCGGGAGTAATCGCTGTCAAGAACGGCTATGGAAAATATCAGGCTGCCGACGGTGAGCTATCGGTAAAAATACCTCCTGGCAAAGTTATCACAGCCATCGCGCTGGTCGCAGCGTTAGCTGCCACAGTCATGCTGGTTCGCAAGGGTACGATCAATTTGGCTTTCACGCTGGGACCACTTTCCGTTTCCAACAACTTTGTGCTATTCATCTTTTTTTCTCTACTATACAGTGCCGTTTTCGTCGCCTTCCGTCGCGCATACCCCACGCTGCTCTTGATTTTTATCGTCATCGGCGGAATTTTGCACGGCGCTTTCACGGCAACGGAAGCGGCGGCTGTCTCGGTAGCCTACGCCTTCCTGCTTACTGTCGTGCTATATCGCGAAATACCCTTGCGCGACCTCCCGAACATCTGCCTGCAGACCGGACTCACCACGGCGGTTGTAATGCTGCTCATCGGCGCGTCCAGCGCCATGTCGTGGATCATGACCATGGCCAACATACCGCAGACGGTCTCCGCAGCGCTGATGGGGCTCTCGAATAACCCGTACGTGATCCTGCTCACCATCAACGCGATGCTGCTGGCCGTCGGCATGTTCATGGACCTCACCCCGGCCCTGTTGATCTTTACGCCGATCCTGCTGCCGGTCGTGCGCCAGCTCGGCCTCAATGACATCCACTTCGGCATCATCATTATCGCCAACCTCTGCATCGGCCTCTGCACACCGCCGGTCGGAACCTGCCTCTTCATCGGCTGCGGCGTGGGCAAGACCACCATCGCCAATGTCACGTTCAAGGCCCTTCCATTCTTCGTCGCCATGATCTTCGCCCTGATGCTGATCACGTACATCCCTTGGCTCTCTCTCGCGATCCCCTCCATGTGCGGGCTGTTAAAATGACTTTCAAAAGGACTTAACTGATATCACATAAGGATGCCGGGATAAAGGTTGTTAGGTTCATAGGATTTTAGGTTTTCGTTGAAAACGAGAATTGCTTGTGAAGAGATTTTTACCCTGTGTATTTTACCTGATCCCTTAATCCCTTAATCGCTCAACACCTAAGCGTCATTCATGACGCTACTGAAAGGATTTAATCTGTATGGCTCTAGGAGTCGGTATCGTCGGACTGCCCAACGTTGGCAAGTCCACCCTGTTCAATGCCCTGACGCGCGCCCAGAACGCCGAGGCGGCCAACTACCCGTTCTGCACCATTGAGCCCAACAAAGCAACGGTGCCCATGACCGACGCGCGGCTCGATGCCCTGGCCGCGATCGCCAAGCCCGAGCAGGTCATCAAGGCCACCGTCGATTTCATAGACATCGCCGGATTGGTGCGTGGCGCCAGCCGCGGCGAGGGTCTGGGCAACAAGTTTCTAGCCAACATCCGCGAGTGCGACGCGGTGTTGCAGGTGGTGCGCTGCTTCACCGATGACGATGTCGTGCATGTCGAGGGTGGGATCGACCCCCTCCGCGACATCGAAATCATAGAGACGGAGCTGGTGCTCGCGGACATGCAGTCGCTGGAAAAACGCATCGACCGTATCGGCCGTCAGGCCCGTGCCGACAAGGATCTGCGCAGGGAGGTCGATGCCATGGAAAATCTCATGCGCCACCTCAATGATGGCAAGCCTGCGCGCACTTTTCCACGCGCTCCAGCCGACCCCATCGTCAACACCCTGAAAGACCTCCAGCTACTCACCGACAAGCCGGTGATCTACTGCGCCAACATTGACGAGAATGCCCTATCCGCCGAAAACGCACAGGTCAAACGTGTCCAGGCATTCGCCACTGAAAATAACTGTGATGTCATCGTGATCTCAGCCAAGGTAGAGGCGGAGCTGGCCGGTCTATCCGACGCCGAACGCGAGGACTTTTTAGCCTCGTACGGACTCAAGGAGAGCGGACTGGAGCAGACCGCACGCATGGCCTACCACACTCTCGGTCTAGCAAGTTACTTCACTGCCGGACCCAAGGAGGTACGCGCCTGGACCTTCCGCCGCGGCTGGACCGCGCCCAAATGCGCGGGCGTGATCCATACCGATTTCGAGCACGGCTTCATCCGCGCCGAGGTCATCGCCTTCGACGACTATGTCAAGCACAAGGGCGAGGCAGGCGCCAAAGCCGCCGGGGTCATGCGCGTAGAAGGCAAAGAGTATGTCGTCCAGGACGGCGACGTGATGCACTTCCTCTTTAATGTCTGACGTGCCGTCTCTGCAATCAATAGAACTCGATCTTTACCTGTTCAACAGGGAATGGCTCAATGCGGATACTGTTGCATCCTTCCTGAAGATGTTTGGTAATCGCCACACGGTAGGGCTTGCCAACAAATCCTCCTGCATACCTCCCGTTAACATACACCGCCGCCGCAGGCTCGACATCTGACCGAAGGGTGACCACGTGACCGTCGCGGGCGGCGACCGTCGCGCGTTTGCCTTTCTGCTCGCACTCGACAACCAGATAGGCGCGGCGGCCACCAGCCAGCACGTCCGGCGGCACCGTCACAACACCCTGGAACACCGAGCCCGTGACCGGACTGACCGTCAACGCATTATCCGGCGCGACGGGATACACGACCGGATCGGCTGAAGCGTCAGGAAACACCGGCAAGGTCGCAACCGGCCGCGATGCCGATGTCAATCTGGCAGGCCGTCCCGCGTCACGCTTGACGAGACGCACAAGGGCGCTTTCGCCGCCCTCCAGCGTCAGGTCGAAGGAAACGCCGTCACCCTCCTTGCGCCAAGGCACCGCAGTCACCTCGCCGCGCATCGCATCCCACACCTCGGGTACACCCGAGGCGTCCGGCGCTTGGAACGTGAAGGCGCGCGCCGCGTCGTTGGAGTTCTGGTTGGCGATGAAGAGCACGTCGCGGCCCTCGTGGTCGACGCGCCGCAGCGCGTGTACCCAGCCGCCGGTCTCGCCGGAGTGTACGCGCAGCACGGGCGGCACACCGGCCTCAGACAGCGCGGCAGCCAGCGCTTCGGGTGTCGGCTGCACGGCCAGAAAATAGGAGCGGCCGCCCCGCCTGCTGGTCCGGCACGCGGCCGGCCCCGGTTGCGCTGCCGCGCCCCAAATCGCCTCGCGCAGCCGGGCGATGTCCGCCGCCGTCTTGCCGAGCGTCAGCGAGCGCTCGGGCAGGCGACCGTAGCCGATCACTGTGCCGCCGGACTCGAAGAAGGCCCGCGCCTTTTCAAGCGTCGCGAACGTGACGCTCTCGGTCGGCGGCACCACCAGCGCGCGGTAGCGTTCGCCGTGCAGACGCAATTCGTTGCCCTTGATTTTCGTGACGCTGTCCTCGAAGCGCTCGAAGGGCAGCCAGTCGCAGTCGTAGAGCGCGTCTTGCAAGGCCGACGTGAGATCCTCCGGCGTGGTGTACGCGCCGACCTGCCGTGCGTTGCCGCTGAAGAGCACAGCCACCGGGCAGACATGACGCCCGCCTGTGAGCATGAGCGAAAGGCGGCTGGAATAGTCGGCCCAGACGCGGTAGAGCGCGAAGCGCGGCTCGTAACCGCCGTTGTAGAAGTAGGGCGGACAATCGGTGTCGTGGGGGGCGCGCGGGTTGAACGAGTGCGGGATCATCACGTTGACGCCGCAGACCTGCATGCGGTCTGCCCACCATTT